>JAUPTP010000172.1 GCA_030918015.1 Pseudomonadota bacterium | reverse complement strand
TTGAAGATGCGGACCTTGTCGTGCCGGCCGTGCGAGACGACGGTGGCCTTCACCGAGGCGCCATCCACCAGGGGTGCACCGACCTTGAGCTCCGCGCCGTTGCCGACGGCGAGCACCTGGTCGATCACGATCTCCTGGCCGACGTCCGCAGTGATCTGTTCTACCTTGATTTTTTCGCCGGCTGCAACCTTGTATTGCTTGCCACCGGTTTTTATGACCGCGTACATGTCAACCCTTTCGTGGGAAAAGAACTTTGTGTTCGCGCATTCACCCCGCAACAGGGCGAAGAACGAAGCCGAACATTGTAGCACACTCCCTCGAAATCTCGACCCGTCGCGGCGAGCCACGGCCCGCGATCCGGCGGCCGTCCGGTTCACGAGAGTCCGGGCCAGGGCCCGGACCGTGACAGGCTTCCTATAATCGACGGATTGTGCCCCCCTCCGACTTGAGACGCCCTGCCTCGTGAGCCTCGCCACCGCTACCCCGACTCCCCAGGCCGCCATCACCGAGCTGATGGCTGGCGAGATGGCGCAGGTTGACGCCGTGATCCACCGCCGCCTCGCCTCCGAGGTGGTGCTGATCAACCAGATCTCGCACTACATCGTCAGCGCCGGCGGCAAGCGCCTGCGCCCGATGCTGGTGCTTTTGTTCTCGCGCGCGCTGGGCTTCGAAGGCCCGGAGCGCTTCGAGATGGCCGCCACCGTCGAGTTCATCCACACCGCGACGCTGCTGCATGACGACGTGGTCGACGAGTCCTCGCTGCGGCGCGGCCGCCAGACCGCCAACGCGCTGTTTGGCAACGCCGCCAGCGTGCTGGTGGGCGACTTCCTGTACTCGCGCGCCTTCCAGATGATGGTCTCGGTCGAGCGCATGCGCGTGCTGGAGGTGCTCGCCGACGCGACCAACGTCATCGCCGAGGGCGAGGTGCTGCAGCTGCTGAACATGCACGACCCCGACATCTCGGTCGAGGACTATCTGCGCGTCATCCGCTACAAGACCGCCAAGCTCTTCGAGGCCAGCGCCCGCATCGGCGCGGTGCTCTCGGGCAGCGATGCCGCGCTCGAGACCGCCTGCGCCGCCTACGGCCAGGCGCTGGGCACCGCCTTCCAGATCGCCGACGACCTGCTCGACTACGAAGGCACCACCGCCGCGCTGGGCAAGAACGTCGGCGACGACCTGCGCGAAGGCAAGCCCACGCTGCCGCTGCTGGCGGCGATGAGCCGCGGCACGCCCGAGGAGCGCGACCTCATCCGCCATGCGATCCAGAACGGCGAGGTCGAGCGGCTCGACGAGATCGTCGCGGTGGTGCGCCGCACCGGCGCGCTCGAGGTGACCCGCGAAGCGGCCCACGCCGAGGCCGAGCGAGCCCGCGAACATATTTCTGCGCTACCCCCTTCCCAATTCAAGGAAGCGCTGCTAAGATTGACAGTCTTGGCGGTTGACAGAAATTCCTGAGCAATCAGAAAAGTTCTCGACTGAAGAGCACACGGGGTGTAGCTTAGCCTGGTAGAGCGCTACGTTCGGGACGTAGAGGCCGGAGGTTCGAATCCTCTCACCCCGACCAGCTTCTTCAGCATCCATGTCAGCCAGACGCCAGATTTCGGGGTGTAGCTTAGCCTGGTAGAGCGCTACGTTCGGGACGTAGAGGCCGGAGGTTCGAATCCTCTCACCCCGACCAGACATGGCCTTGCATGACAAGGACGCATCAGAGCCCCACTTGCTGGGGCTCTGTCGTTTCCGGCCCCGAGCGCTGTCGATCCTCGGGCGCTGCGGGCCAACGGAGTCAGAATCCCCCCCATGACCCACGCCCCCTGCACGACCCTGCCCTCGTGGCCCCAGGCCTATCCGGCCAGCGGCGCCCGCGCCACGCTGAAAGCCCTCAACGAGGACTTCATCGTCACCGAGCTGCCGCTGCAGCTGCCCGGAGGCACGGGCGAACACCTCTGGCTGGACATCGAGAAGAACGGCGCCAACACCGCCTTCGTCGCGCAGCAGCTGGCCGCGGCCGCGGGCGTGACCGAGCGCGACGTCGGCTACGCCGGCCTGAAGGACCGCCACGCGATCACCCGCCAGTGGTTCAGCATCTACCTGCCGACCGGCAAGGCCGGCGAGACGCCGGACCTGACCCAGCTCCAGCACCCCGAATTCAAGGTGCTGGGCCAGAGCCGCCATGTGAAGAAGCTGCGCCCCGGCGATCTGCAGGGCAACCGCTTCCGCATCACTCTGCGCGACGTGGCGGGCGAGCGCGAAGCCATCGAGTCCAACCTGAAAGCCATCGCCGCGCAGGGCGTGCCCAACTACTTCGGCGCGCAGCGCTTCGGCTTCGACGGCGGCAATGTCGAGCAGGGCCGGGCCATGCTGGCGCGCGAGATCCGCGTGCGCAACCCCAAGAAGAAAGGCATCTACCTGTCGGCGGTGCGCTCCTTCGTCTTCAACGAGGTGCTGGCACGGCGCATCGCGCAGGGCCTGTGGGGCCGGACGCTGCCCGGCGACGTGATGGACGAGGCCGGTCGCCCGACCGGGCCGCTGTGGGGACGCGGCCGCGTGAGCACCACCGACGAGGCGCAGGCGCTGGAGAACGCCGTGGCCCAGGGCCATGCCACGCTGTGCGACGGCATGGAGCACGCCGGGCTGGACCAGGAGCGCCGCGCCCTGGTGGCCCACCCGGCCGACATGGCCTGGGAATGGCCGCAGGCCGACCAGCTGGTGCTGAGCTTCAGCCTGCCCGCCGGCAACTACGCCACCTCGGTGCTCGACGAGATCCTGCACACCACCGAGCCCGAGCGGCACGCCGAGAACGAGCCTGAAGCCGCGCCATGACCTTCGCCCGCTGGCGTGCCCTGCCCTTCCTGCTGCTTCCCCTGGCCGCGGCCGCCCAGACCGTGCCGGACCCGGCGCCCGAGACCTCGCTGCAGGCCTGTCTCGACCGGCTGGAGCCCGCCGCCCGGGCGGCGGGCGTCTCGACGGAGAGCTGGCGGCGGCACACCACCGCGCTGACCGCCGACCCCTCGGTGCTCGAGAAGCTGGACATCCAGCCCGAGTTCAGCACGCCGATCTGGGACTACCTGGCCTCGCTGGTCGACGAGGAGCGCGTCGAGCAGGGCCGCGAGATGCTGCGCCAGCACGGCGCGGTGCTGGCCCGGGTGGCGCGGCGCCACGGGGTCGATGCGGCCACCGTGGTCGCGGTCTGGGGCGTCGAGAGCAACTTCGGCCAGAACTTCGGCAAGTACCCGCTGGTGCAGGCGCTGGGCACGCTGTCGTGCCAGGGCCGGCGCCAGACCTACTTCCGCGGCGAGCTGTTCGCGGCGCTGCGCATCCTGCAGGCCGGCGATGTCGCGCCGGAGCGGCTGCGCGGCTCCTGGGCCGGCGCCTTCGGCCACACCCAGTTCATGCCGACCACCTACGAGCGCCTGGCGGTCGACTTCGACGGCGACGGCCGCCGCGACCTGATCGACAGCGTGCCCGACGCGCTGGCCTCGACCGCGAACTTCCTGGCCCGCGCCGGCTGGAAGGACGGCCTGCCCTGGGGCTTCGAGGTGCAGCTGCCGGCGGGCGTCTCCACCGAGGGCCAGGGCCGGCGGGTGCGCCAGCCGATGGCGCGCTGGCGCGAGCTGGGCCTGCGCCGCGCCGACGGCTCGCCGCTGCCCGAGCTCGACGCGCCTGCCGGCCTGATGACGCCGGCCGGCGCGCGCGGCCCGGCCTTCCTGGTGCTGAAGAACTTCGACGCGATCTACAGCTACAACGCCGCCGAGAGCTACGGCCTGGCGATCGCGCATCTGGCCGACCGGCTGCGCGGCGGCGGCCCCTTCGTGACGCCGTGGCCGACCGATGACGCCGGCCTGTCGCGCGCCGAGCGCCGCGAGCTGCAGCAGCTGCTGGCCGCACGCGGCCATGACATCGGCGCGATCGACGGCGCGCTGGGCGAGCGCAGCCGCGTGGCGATCCGCGCCGAGCGCCAGCGACTGTTCGGCGAGCGCACGCCGGACGGCCGCGCCGGCCAGAAACTGCTGCGCACGCTGCGCGCCGAGGGCCTGCTCAGCCGGTGACGGTGAACAGCGCGCGGTGGGCGTCGCGCAGCAGGTTCTTCTGCACCTTGCCCATCGCGTTGCGCGGCAGCTCCGTCACCACGAAGGCGCGCTTGGGCACCTTGTAGCCGGCGATCTGCGCCTTGAGCCGCGCCACCAGCGCGTCGGCGTCGAGCGCGGCGCCCGCCTTGGGCACGATCAGCGCGATCACGCCCTCGCCGAAGTCCGGGTGCGGCACGCCCACCACCGCCGACTCGGCCACGCCGGGCATGTCGTTCAGCCAGCCCTCGATCTCGGCCGGGTAGACGTTGTAGCCGCCGGTGATGATCAGATCCTTGCTGCGGCCGACGATGGTCAGGTAGCCCTGCGCGTCGAAGCGGCCGACGTCGCCGGTCCGGAACCAGCGTTCACCCGAGGCATCAGCGGTGAACTCCTCGGCCGTCTTCTCCGGCATGCGCCAGTAGCCGCCGAAGACGTTGGGGCCGCGCACCTGCACGTTGCCGATCTCGCCCGGGGCCACCGCCGCGCCCGCGTCATCGACCACCCGCACGCCCACGCCCGGCAGCGCCGGCCCGACCGTGCCACCCAGGCGACGCGGCTCCGGCTCGCCGTCGGCGGCGCGGCAGGGGTTGGACGTCAGCATGATCGTCTCGCTCATGCCGTAGCGCTCCAGGATGGTGTGATGGGTGCGCGCCTGCCAGTCGCGGAAGGTCTCGATCAAGAGCGGCGCCGAGCCGGAGATGAAGAGCCGCATGTGCGCGCAGGCCTCGCGGGTCAGCCCGGCCTCCTGCAGCAGGCGCACATAGAGCGTCGGCACGCCCATGAAGACGGTGGCGCGCGGCAGGCGCTCGGCCACCGCCTTCGGATCGAACCGGCTCAGCCACAGCATCTTCGAGCCGTTCAGCAGCGCGCCGTGGCTGGCGACGAACAGGCCGTGGACATGGAAGATCGGCAGCGCGTGGATCAGCACGTCGCCTTTTCTCCAGTCCCAGAAGTCCTTCAGCACCTGCGCGTTCGACAGCAGATTGCCGTGGCTGAGCATCGCGCCCTTGCTGCGGCCGGTGGTGCCGGAGGTGTAGAGGATCGCGGCCAGATCGTCGGCCGCCTTCGGCGCGATCTCGTGCGTGTCGGGAAAATGCGCGGCGCGGTCGAGCAGCGTGCCGGTGCGGTCGTCGTTCAGCGTGAAGACATGCGCCACGCCCTTCTGGAAGGCGAGCTGGCTGATCCACGGGAAGTTTTTGCCGGCGCAGACCACCACCGCCGGCTCGGCGTTGCCGATGAAGTAATCCAGCTCGGCCGCCTGGTAGGCGGTGTTCAGCGGCAGGTAGACGAAGCCGGCACGCAGCGTCGCCAGATACAGCATCAGTGCCTCGACCGACTTCTCGGTGTGCGCCGCCACCCGGCTGCCGGCCGGGATCTCCAGCGACTGCAGCAGGTTGGCCAGCATCGCGGTGGCGCGGTCGAGGTCGCGCCAGGTGTAGTCCAGCCCGCTGTCGGTCTCGATCGCGATCGCGTCGAGGTCGGCGGGAAAGGCGGCGCGCAGGGCGGCGAAGAGGTTGAGGTTCGGGTTGAGGTGGGCGGCGGGGGTCATGGGCGTGGACGCGGGGGGGACGTCAGCGGCCGGTGAAGACCGGCGGTCGTTTCTCGAGGAAGGCGGTGATGCCTTCGCGGTGGTCGGGGCCGCTGGCATAGGCGGCGAGCTGCTGGCGCTGGGCCTCGGAGAACGCGAACTGCGGCGCGACCAGGCGCAGCGCCTGCTTGTTCAGGCGCGCGGCGCGCGGGGCACCGGCGGCGATGCGCCGCGCGGTGGCCTCGGCCTCCTGCGCGACCTCCTCGTCGG
>JAUPTP010000171.1 GCA_030918015.1 Pseudomonadota bacterium | reverse complement strand
CACCGCCGCGCTGGCCGCGGCCGAGCCGGTCGACGACGAGGACTGGCGCGAGCTGGCCACCGCGCGCGCCGAGGCGGTGCGCGACGCGCTGCGCGAGCGTGGCCTGGCCAACGAGCGGGTCTTCGTCGCCGCGCCGAAGCTGCTGGCTGGACAGGCCGGCTGGACGCCGCAGGTCGGCCTGACGCTGTCGGCGCGCTGAAGGCGCCACGCCCCCCCGGGAGACGACGATGCTGGCAAGAGGCTTGCGCGCGCTGCTGCACTGGACGGTCGGTCTGGTGCTGCTGTTCGAGGAATGGGGCTGGGAGCCGCTGGCGCGGTGGGCGGCCCGGCTGGCGCGGCTGCCGCTGCTGGGCCGGCTGGAGGCGCGGATCGCGACGCTGTCGCCCCACGCGGCGCTGGCGGTGTTCGTGCTGCCGGGGCTGCTGCTGCTGCCGGTCAAGCTCGCCGCGGTCGCCCTGGTCGCGCAGGGCCATGTGGCGGCCGGCATCGCGCTGATCGTCGCGGCCAAGCTGGTCGGCACCGCGCTGGTGGCGCGGCTGTACCAGCTGGTGCAGCCGGCGCTGCTGCAGCTGGCCTGGTTCGCGCGGCTGCATGCGCGCTGGATCGCCTGGAAGGCGGGGGTGCTGGCGCGGCTGCGCGCCTCCGTGCCGTGGCGCGTCGCGCGGGCGATGCGCCGGCAGATCCGGCGCCGCACCCGGCGCTGGCTGCGCGACTGACCGCCCCGCGCGAGGCCGATCAGCCGCGCAGACGCCGCCCCAGCCCCTTCAGGAAGGCCACCGGCGCCAGCTTCGAGTGCAGGTTCCAGACCGACAGGCGCTGCGTCTGGAGGCAGTCGTCATACCAGGACATCACCGAGGCGGTGGCAGGCTGCGGCTCGCGCAGGTTGACCAGCCGGCTCTCGGTCGCGGTGGAGCCGAAGCCGTGCTGCAAGGCCTCCAGCAGCAGCAGCAGACTGGGCGTCTGCGCCGCATGCGCCGGATCGAAGCAGGCATGGCGTTCGATCCAGACGGACCCGCAGCGCAGCCGCAGCAGGCCGGCGATCTCGCCCTGCTCGGCGCTGCCGAGCAGCCAGACGGCCGCATCGCCGTCAGCCGCCAGGCGGGGCAGCCAGTCGCGGTAGAAGGCGACGCGGCGCTCGTCGCCGCCGATCGTCACGCCGTTGTTCTGCCAGCGCAGACCCACCTCGAGCGCGAGGTAGCGCTCGAAGGCCGCCAGAATGTCCTGCGGCGTGTCCGCCACCGCCACGCACAGGCCGGGCAACACCGCCGCCAGCGTCTGGCGGGCCTGCAGACGATGCTCGCGCAGGCTCTCCACGCGGCGCCCCAGGTGCGTCGACCAGCTGCCCTCGAGCGCCTGGAAGGTCGAGAGCACATCATCCTGCACTTCGGCGTGGAAGCCGGGGCCGGGCGACGCCAGCTCGCGCAGCGGCCAGCTGCCCGGGTCGAGCTCGCGCAGGTCCAGCACCTGCCAGTCGGCACGCGTGGCCATCAGGTGACGCCACAGCGCCGCCCAGACCGCATCGGCATCGTCCAGCGCCAGCACGCCGGGGCGATCGCCCTCCAGGATGCCGATCTGGCGCAGCACCTTCAGCGTCATGCCGTAGTGGCGCTCGCTGGTGCGCAGCAGCGGCAGCACGCCCACCAGCTGCTCGTCGTCGCCGCGCACGGTGAGCACATGCAGCTCGTCACCGGGGGCCAGAAGATGGCGGGACGCCAGCTGCACATGGCGCCAGCGCACGAACGGGCTGCGGTGCACGGCCCGGTGCTCGAGGGCTTCCCAGTCGGTGCGCAGGGCGGTCAGTCCCGCCGTGTCGCGCACGATGCTGACGGCCAGTTCGGCGGCCGGAACCAGGGAGGCGGGGACGGAAACGTTCATGGGGTCGGGGTCGAGGAAGGTGCAGCGCCCACCTGCGGCGCCAGGGCATGGGCCTCGAGGAGCTGCTGAACCTGCCGCTGCAGCGCCTCGGGCGTGAGATGGGACGGGGGCATCGGCGCGGCCACCGCCACGCCGATGCGGCTGAACAGGCCGCGGCGCAGGGGTCGGGCCAGTGCGCGGCCGCCCTCGATGCGCGAGAAGCTCGAGCCCCACAGGTCGAGCAGCGCCACCGGCACCACCGGCACCGGATCGCGCTCGAGGATCTTCACGATGCCGGCGCGGAAGGGCTGCAGCCGGCCGTCGCGGGTGATGCCGCCCTCGGGGAAGATGCCCAGCAGATCACCGTCGGCCAGCACCTTCGAGGCCGCGTCGAAGGCGCGCTGGTAGACCGCCGGGTCCTCCTTCTGCGGCGCCACCGGAATCGCGCCGGCCAGCCGGAACAGCGCGCCCAGCACCGGGGTGGCGAAGATGCGGTGGTCCATCAGGAAGCGGATCGGGCGCGGGCTGGCCGCGGCCAGCACCAGCGCGTCGACGAAGCTCACATGGTTGGCGGCGATGACCGCCGGCCCCTCGGCCGGGATGTGCCCGGCGCCGATCACCCGCAGCCGGTAGACGACATGGGTCAGCACGAAGGCGGCGAAGCGCAGCAGGTACTCCGGCACCAGCAGGAAGATGTAGCCCGCCACCAGCGCATTGGCCAGGCCGGTGGCCAGGAAGACCTGCGGCACGCTGGCGCCGGCCGACAGCATCGCGCCGGCCAGCAGGGAGCTGGCGATCATGAACAGCGCGTTGAGGATGTTGTTGGCGGCGATGATGCGCGCGCGGTGGCTCCTGGGGGCACGCAGCTGGATCAGCGCGTACATCGGCACGCTGTAGAGCCCGGCCGACAGCGCCATCAGCGCCAGATCGAACATCACCCGCCAGTGCGCCGGCTGCGCCAGGAAGCCCGCCACGCCCCAGGGCGCGGCCGGCGCGGCCAGGCCGCTCGCGGCGAAGTACAGGTCGACCGCGAACACCGTCATGCCGATCGCGCCCAGCGGCACCAGGCCGATCTCGACCTGGCGGCGCGACAGCACCTCGCACAGCAGCGAGCCCGCGCCGATGCCCAGCGAGAACACCACCAGCAGCAGCGAGGCCACCCGCTCGTCGCCGTGCAGCACCTCCTTGGCGAAGGACGGAAACTGGCTCAGGAAGACCGCGCCGAAGAACCACATCCACGAGATGCCCAGCAGCGAGCGGAACACGACCCGGTTGCCATGCGCGAGCCTCAGGTTGCGCCAGGTCTCGGTCAGCGGGTTCAGGTTGATCTTCAGGCCGGGGTCGGTGGCCGGCGTCGGCGGCACCTGCTGCGCGGTCAGCCGGCCCAGCAGCGCCAGCGCCACGCAGGCCACGGCCACCGCCGCCGGCCCCACCTGCGGCAGGCCGATCAGCAGGCCGCCGGCCACGTTGCCCAGCAGGATGGCCACGAAGGTGCCCATCTCGACCATGCCGTTGCCGCCGGTGAGCTCGCGCTCGGCCAGGTGCTGCGGCAGGTAGGCGAACTTGACCGGGCCGAACAGCGTCGAGTGCAGCCCCATGCCGAAGACGCAGGCCAGCAGCGTGGTCACCCGCACCGTGTCGTCGCTCTGCACGAAGGCCCAGCCGGCCAGCGCCATGATGCCGATCTCCAGCGACTTGACGAAGCGCATCAGCAGCGCCTTGTCGAGCTTGTCGGCGAGCTGTCCGGCGGTGGCCGAGAACAGCACGAAGGGCAGGATGAACAGCGCCCCGATCGCCAGCCCGGCCAGCGCCGGCGGCAGCCAGGCCAGCTGCACCTGGTAGGTCACCAGCACCGTGAAGGCGAACTTGAACAGGTTGTCGTTGGCCGCGCCCAGGAACTGGGTCCAGAAGAAGGGCGCGAAGCGGCGCTGGCCGAGCAGCGAGAACTGGCTCGGCTCGGCGTCAGGCGGGGACGGGGCATCGGAGGGCGTCATCGCGGTCAGGCTTCGGGCGCACGGCGGCAGGCCGTGCCGATCATCGCGGCAATCCGCGGAAGGCCGCGCGGGGAAAGAACGGTTTTGCCAATTCAGTTTCGGCCCCGCCGCTCAGGGCACGGTCTGCGCCGGAGGGGCCAGCCCCGCACTCTGCACGAAGCGGAAGACGGAGTCGACCGTCACGGTGTCGATGCGGTCGGCAAAACGCTGGGCGCTGGGGTGATCGTCGAAGGCGATGTGCGCGCTGCCGACCCGCGCGCCCAGGCGCTTCATCGCGTCGATGCGCAGCGTCGCCGGCACATAGCCCTTGAACTGCAGCCAGGCCTGCGCGCGGGCGCGGTCGCTCGCGGAGGGCTCCATCGCCAGCGCCAGCGTCTCCAGCGCCCACTGGTTGCTCTGCTGGTAGCGGGTCGACCAGGGGAAGGCGACCATGCTGTAGCGGGGCTCGTGCAGCATCGTCGCCCGGCCGTTGTCCTGCAGCAGCGGGCGCAGCGCCTTCTGCGCCTCGGGCGAGAGCACCTGCACGCCGGCCTCGAAGCGGTAGAGGTCGTCCGAGAAGAACTCGGCCAGCCCCTGGCGGTAGATCGCCGACTCGGCGGTGCCGCAGTGGTTGAGCTTGTGCACCACCCGCCAGGCCTTCGCCCGCTCGTCGCGGTAGGCGTAGCCCAGGTGCGACCACTGCACGCCGTAGGCGTCGAGGTTCTGACCGCGCCGCGCCAGCAGCACCACGTCGGCGCCGCGGGCATCGAGCCAGCGCGCGGTGCGCTCGGCCAGCGCCAGCGAGCGCACCAGCGTCTCCACGCTGACCGGCTTCGTCTCGCAGCCGCGACCGGCCTGCGCCGGCAGGCTCGTCAGCAGCACGCCGGTCATCGCCAGCGCGGCCAGGGCCGGTTTCAGGGCAGGAACAGCCTTCATCGCGAGATCCTTTCATGGTGCAGCAGCGCGGCGCCGCGCTCGCTGGGCAGCAAGCACAGCGCCTGGCCGGCGCTCGACAGGATCCAGCCGGCGCTGACCGCGGTCACGACGACCGCCACCCCCACCCCCACCGAGGCCGCCTCGACGCCGGCGGCGCTGAAGTTCACCACCACGCGTGCGCCGTCCGAGGCCCGCTCGAGCACCCAGACCGTGCCGGAGGCCACCGCCTGCACGCTGACCACGGTCAGCACCGCGCCGGAGGCCAGCACCGCCGAGGGTGCGGTCACCGACACCGCCACCGGCACGCCGATCGACAGCCCCGAGGAGGCCGCGCTCGCCTCGGATTCGCCCCGGGCCGCGGCCGGGCCGGCCAGCAGCGCCAGGGCCAGCAGGGCCGCCAGGGCCGGCGCCCTCGACACACGGATTCGCATTGCCTTCATTCGTCTTCTCCTTTGATCAGTATCGTTCGTTCAGGATGGTTCGCAGGATGAGTGGCCGATCAGCGGCCCGCCTCCCAGGCATCTCGCAGCGTCTTGGCCAGCGTGAACACCGACGAGATCAGGTAGAGCCAGCTCACGCCGAGGTAGGCCTTCCAGACATCGTCGACCTGCATGCGCCACAGGCCCCAGGCGGTCAGGCCCATCGCCATCGCGAAGCCGCCGCGCACCACCCAGCCCCACATCGGGGTGTCGGTGTCCGGACGGCTCTCGCGGTCGCGGACGAACTTCGACAGCACGAAGGCCGAGCTCATGCAGAACAGGTAGCCCATCACCATGAAGGCGCGGTCCAGGCTCTGGCTGGGCAGGCCGGCCAGACCGCCGGCGCACAGCGCCACCGCCAGGGCGAAGGAGATCCAGACCTGGGCGCGCCAGGCGCGGCTGTCGCGCGGCGCACGGCTGGACGGGCGACGCACCCGGACGGCGTCGGGCCCATCGGCCGACAGCTCGGCGGCGGTCGAGGCGGTCGGAGCAGTCGCGGGGATGGAGGACATGGCGTGGACCTTTCGGTGCGGCGTTGAAGATGGGCTCATGGTGCGCCGGCCACCGCTTCGGTTCAACCACATGCCCTGATCGATCTCCATGATGCACCTTGAGTATCATCAGACGA
>JAUPTP010000170.1 GCA_030918015.1 Pseudomonadota bacterium | reverse complement strand
GGTGACGCTGACGCTGATCCAGGGCGTGGTCAACACCTTCGTGGTCTTCATCTCGCGCGTGGTCGGCTATGTCGTCGACCGGCTGATCCTGAAGAACGACAAGGACGCCCCCGGCATCGGCTACATGGCCACCACCGTCGTGATGGACCTGGTGCTGGGCGTGCTGGCCTCGATGATCGTGGCCTGGTTCTCGCGCCAGCGCGAGTTCCGCGCCGACGCCGGCGCCGCCCGCCTGATGGGGGACCGCCGTCCGATGATGCATGCGCTGGCCCGCCTGGGCGGCCTCGATCCGGGCGAGATGCCCAGGAGCCTGGCGGCGATGGGCATCTCCAGCCGGCCCAGCGGCTTCATGGCGCTGTTCTCCAGCCACCCGCCGATCGAGGAGCGCATCGCCGCGCTGCAGCAGGCCTCGAACCGCTGAGCGCGGCCCGACCCGGCCCGGCCGCGTCAGTAGCGGCCCGTCACGCCCGCGATCCTCAGGTAGACATGGGCGATCCAGGCCACCAGCGCGCGCTGGCCCCACACCAGCCAGCGCCCCCGGCGGGTGTGCTGCGGCGTGACCGGCGCAGACACCGCGATCGCCTGGCCGATCTCGCGCGCCAGATCGGCGCCGAAGGCCTCGTCGCGCACGATCAGGTTGGCCTCGAGATTGAGCAGCAGCGAGATCGGATCGATGTTGGACGAGCCCACCGTGGCCCAGCCGTCATCGACCAGCATCACCTTGGCATGCAGGAAGGCCGGCGTGTACTCGTGGATCTCGACGCCGCAGGCCAGCAGCTCGTCGTAGAGCACCCGCGCGGCCATCGCCGCGATGCGGTAGTCCGGCTTGCCCTGCATCAGCAGCCGCACCTGCACCCCGCGGCGCGCGGCCCGGCACAGCGCCCGACGGAAGTCCTGCCCCGGATAGAAATACGGCGAAATCAGCCAGATGCGCTCGCGCGCCTGGCGGATCGCGTCGATGTAGACACGCTCGATCGTGCGGCGCTGGCGGATGTTGTCGCGCACGACGAAGGCGGCCTGCACCGGCTCGAACGGCTCCTCGAGCAGCGCCGGCTGGCGCTGGCTGCGCCGCGTGAGCCGCATCTGGCGCACCAGCGCCCGCATGCGCTTGACCGGATGCTCGGTCAGCAGCAGCGAGCGCAGCTCCTGCTGCCAGTCGCGCCCGAACCAGGCGCGTGACCACATCGCCCGCACCGCCTGCTCCATGAAGGGCACCACCGGACCGCGCACCTGCACCGCGAAGTCCAGCCGCGGCAGTTCGGTGCGGCCGTGGTGCAGATCGAGGTGATCGTCGATCAGGTTGATGCCGCCGACGAAGCCGTGCTCGCCGTCGACCACGCACAGCTTCATGTGCAGCCGGCGCAGCTGGCCGGGCTGCAGCCAGTGCGTCCAGCGCGACAGCGGCCGGAACACCGCCACCGCGATGCCGGCCGCGCGCAGGCGCGGCTC
Source organism: Pseudomonadota bacterium (assembly GCA_030918015.1). GTDB lineage: Bacteria > Pseudomonadota > Gammaproteobacteria > Burkholderiales > Burkholderiaceae_C > Sphaerotilus. Next base: position 4,435 of record JAUPTP010000170.1, on the reverse strand, counting down.
GATCACCGACAGGCTGCCGTGCGAGCCGAAGCCGTCGATGACCAGCCTCACCCGCACGCCGCGCCGCACCGCATGCGCCAGGGCCTGCTCGACCACGCGCGTGGCCTCGTCGTCGTGGAAGATGTAGGTGGCCAGCCAGATCTCGTGGCGCGCCCGGGCGATGGCCCGCGCCATGGCCGGAAACAGCGCCTGCCCGCCGCGCAGCAGCTCGGTCTGGTTGCCGCCGCGGAAGATCGGGCGCGGCACCAGGTACCAGGACCAGGCCTCGGGCGACCGGGTCGCCCCGGTCTCGTCGAGCCACGACGGTCCTTCGCGCATCGTCAGGCCAGCTCCAGCTCCACCAGCAGCGGCAGGTGGTCGGACATGCGCACCCAGGCCGGACCGCGCGGCACCGACATCGTGCGGCAGCGCAGGCCGCGGGTGTAGGCGCGGTCGAGCGAGAACAGCGGCATGCGCGAGGGAAAGGTGCGCAGCGCGCGCGACGGCCCCTCGGGCGGGCAGGATCGCACCAGGCCCGCGGCGCCGAACAGCGGATCGAGCCGCTCGCCCCAGTCGTTGAAGTCGCCCGCCACGATCACCGGTGCCTCGGCCGGGATGCACTCGTTCACGTACTGGCCCAGGCGCCGGGCCTGGCGCACCCGGCTCGCATGGATCAGGCCGAAATGCGCCACGATCGCATGCAGCTCGGTGCCCTGCCAGTGCACCCGCACATGCAGCAGGCCACGCTGCTCGAAGCGGTGGTCGGACACGTCGGCATGCGCGATGTCGCCCACCGGCCAGCGCGACAGCAGCGCGTTGCCGTGCTCGCCGTCGCGGGTGACCGCATTGGTGCGGTAGGCCGCCTCGTAGCCCGAAGGCGCGAGGAACTCCGCCTGCCCCTGCTCCGGCCAGCCGAACCAGGTGTGGTCGAAGCGGCGGGCGTCGCCATGGTGGAACAGCCGCACCTCCTGCAGGAAGACCAGATCGGCATCCAGCGCCGCCACGCCGGCACCCAGGTTGTGGATCTCCAGCCGGCGCCCGGGGCCCAGACCGCGCACGCCCTTGTGGATGTTGTAGGTCGCCACCCGCAGCACGCCGTGCCGCTCGACCACCCCGCCGGTCGGATGCCAGGGCGCCGCCGGCAGCGATCGGGTCTTCATCCTGCGACTCCCGCGCGCTGCCCGAGCTGCAGGATGGCCTCGGCATTGCTGGGCGAGAAGCAGCGGTCGGCCGCCTCGCGCCAGGGCAGCCAGACATGGGCCAGATGCTCGCGCGGCGCCAGCCGCACCGGCGTGCCCACCGGCACCCTCAGGCCGAAGACATGCTCGGTGTTGTGGGTCACCCCCGGCGCGTAGCGGTGGCGCCAGACCGGGTAGATCTCGTAGACATTGCGCAGATTCCAGTCGAGCAGCGCCTCGGCCGGCACCTCGGGTGAGCCGACCACGATGCCGGTCTCCTCGCGCACCTCGCGCATGGCCGTCTCGTGCGGCGGCTCCTCGAGAAAGTCCTTCGAGCCGGTGACGCTCTGCCAGAAGCCGGGGCGGTCGGCCCGCTCGATCAGCAGCACGTCAAGGGCCGGCGTGTGGATCACGACCAGCACCGATTCAGGAATCTTCGGCGGCCGGGGCTGCGTCTGCGCCGTCGCCTGGGTCATCGTCGTCATGCGGACAAGCATAGCGGCAAGCCGGGAAGACGGAACCGTACCAGGGACGACACCCTGGCGACATCTGCACGGCCAGGACGGGTGCGGGATACGCTCCGCCGCGCTGGTCCTTCGGCCCCGTCCGCGGGGACAACGCTTTCCACAGTCCCCGTGGCGCATGAAAAAGGCGCCCCGCGGGACGCCTTGTCGCATGCCGGGGGCCGGTGCGGCCCCGCGCCGCTCAGCCCTGCTGAGCCTGCGCCGCCTGCGCGTTGCGCAGACGGATGTGCAGCTCGCGCAGCTGCTTCTCGTCGACCATCGACGGTGCGCCGGTCAGCAGGCACTGCGCACGCTGGGTCTTCGGGAAGGCGATGACGTCGCGGATCGACTCGGCCTTGGTCATCAGCGTGATCAGGCGGTCCAGACCGAAGGCGAGACCCCCGTGCGGCGGCGCGCCGTACTGCAGCGCGTCCAGCAGGAAGCCGAACTTGATGCGCTGGTCTTCCGCGCTGATGTTCAGCGCCGAGAACACCTTGGCCTGCACCTCGGCGCGGTGGATCCGCACCGAGCCGCCGCCCAGCTCCCAGCCGTTGAGCACCATGTCGTAGGCCTTGGCCACGCAGGCGCCCGGATCGGTGTCCATCAGGTCCTCGTGGCCGTCCTTCGGGCTGGTGAACGGGTGGTGGCAGGCGTTCCAGCGGTTCTCGTCCTCGTCGAACTCGAACATGGGGAAGTCGACCACCCACAGCGGCGCCCAGCGGTCCTCGAACAGGCCCGTCTTCTTGCCGAACTCGCTGTGGCCGATCTTCAGGCGCAGCGCGCCGATCGAGTCGTTGACCACCTTGAGCTTGTCGGCGCCGAAGAACAGCAGGTCGCCGCTCTGCGCGCCGGTGCGGCTCAGGATGTCGCTGAGCGCCTGGTCGTGCAGGTTCTTGACGATCGGCGACTGCAGGCCCTCGCGGCCCTTGGCGACGTCGTTGACCTTGATCCAGGCCAGGCCCTTGGCGCCGTAGATCTTGACGAACTCGGTATAGCCGTCGATCTCGCCGCGGCTCATCGCGCCGCCACCCGGCACGCGCAGCGCGACCACGCGGCCGCCCTTGGTGGTGGCCGGGGTCGAGAAGACCTTGAAGTCGACCGTGCCCATCACGTCGGTCAGCTCGGTGAACTCGAGCTTGACGCGCAGGTCCGGCTTGTCCGAGCCGAAGCGGTGCATCGCCTCGCTGTAGGGCATGACGGGGTAGTCGCCCAGCTCGACGTTCATCGTCTTGCGGAAGACATGGCGGATCATGCCCTCGAACATCGAGCGGATGTCCTCTTCGCCCAGGAACGAGGTCTCGATGTCGATCTGCGTGAACTCGGGCTGGCGGTCGGCGCGCAGGTCCTCGTCACGGAAGCACTTGGTGATCTGGTAGTAGCGGTCGAAGCCGGCCACCATCAGCAGCTGCTTGAACAGCTGGGGCGACTGCGGGAGCGCGAAGAAGTGGCCGTCGTGCACGCGGCTGGGCACCAGATAGTCGCGCGCGCCTTCCGGGGTCGACTTGGTCAGCATCGGCGTCTCGACGTCGATGAAGCCGTTCTCGTCGAGGAACTTGCGCACCTCCATCGCCACCTTGTAGCGCAGCATCAGGTTCTTCTGCATCGCCGGGCGGCGCAGGTCCAGCACGCGGTGCGTCAGGCGCGTGGTCTCCGACAGGTTGTCGTCGTCGAGCTGGAACGGCGGCGTGACCGACGGGTTCAGCACCTCGAGGGTGTGGCACAGCACCTCGACCTTGCCGCTGACCAGGTTGGCGTTCTCGGTGCCGGCCGGGCGCGCGCGCACCAGGCCCGTCACCTTCAGGCAGAACTCGCCCCGCACGCTCTCGGCGGTCTTGAACATGTCCGGACGGTCCGGATCGCAGACGACCTGGACCAGGCCCTCGCGGTCGCGCAGGTCGACGAAGATCACGCCGCCGTGATCGCGACGACGGTGGGCCCAGCCCATGAGGGTGACGGTCTGGCCGGTCAGCGCTTCGCTGACCTGGCCTGCGTAGCAGGTGCGCATGGTGGTGACTTTCTGGAACTCAGTGGGGGGTGCTCGGCGGGGCGACGACCCCCATCGAGATGATGTATTTGAGCGCCTCGTCGACGCTCATGCCCAGCGGGCGCACGTCGGCGCGCGGCGCCATCAGGAAGAAGCCCGAGGTGGGGTTGGGCGTCGTCGGCACATAGAGGCTGACGAACTCGCCCGCCGTGCCGGCCACATCGCCCAGGCGCGCGGCCACCTCGCCCGAGGGGCGGCCGGTGACGAAGGCGATCGTCCAGCAGTCGCGGCGCGGGTACTCGACCAGCACCGCCTCGCGGAAGGCCTGACCGCTGCTGGAGAACAGCGTGTCGGAGACCTGCTTGACCGAGGTGTAGATCGACTTGACGATCGGGATGTTCGACAGGATGCGGTCCCACTGCCGCAGCCACCACTGGCCGACGATGTTCGCCACGAACACGCCGGTCAGCAGCATCATCGTCAGCAGCGTGAGCACGCCCAGGCCGGGGATGTCGGACAGCCGGCCCAGCAGTGCGTGCGCGCTGGCGGGCAGCACCGCGGTGGCGGCGCCCAGCAGGGCCTGGAACACGCCGTCCATCAGCCCCAGGACCCACAGCAGGACCCAGATGGTGATGGCCAGCGGCAGCCAGACCAGCAGGCCGGCGATGATGTATTTCTTCACGGCAGTCCGATCAGGAGCGGCTCGGGATTCGGCAGGGCAGGATCAGTGGCAGGCGCACGAGCCACCGCACGGCGTCGAGGGCGAGGCCGAAGCCGCCTCCCCGCCCGCG
>JAUPTP010000169.1 GCA_030918015.1 Pseudomonadota bacterium | reverse complement strand
CGGCCGCCAGCGCATGGCGGACCCGCTGCGCGGCCTCCTTCTCCTCGAGCGCTGCAGCGAACAGATAGCCCTGGACCTGATCGCAGCCGTGGCGGCGCAGCACCTCGAGCTGGGCGCGGGTCTCGACCCCTTCGGCCAGCGTCTTCATGCCCAGCGCCTGGCCGAGCTGCACGATGGTGCCCAGGATCATGTCGGCCTGGCCGCCCTCGCTGAGCGCGACGATGAAGCTGCGGTCGATCTTCAGCGTCGAGATCGGGTAGGTGCGCAGCGACGACAGCGAGGAGTGCCCGGTGCCGAAATCGTCCAGCCCGAGCCGGATGCCCAGCGCGCGCAGCGACTGCATGCGCGTGCGCGCCACCGCCGGGTCCTCCAGCACCGCCGTCTCGGTGATCTCCAGCTCGAGGCGCTGCGGCGGCAGGCCGCTCTCGGCGAGCACCTCGGCCACGGTGCGCACCAGATGCCGGCCGGCGAACTGCACCCCCGAGACATTGACGGCGATCTTCGTGCCGCCGCCCCAGCGCGCCGCATCGTGGCAGGCCTGGCGCAGCACCCACTCGCCCAGCGCGACGACCAGCCCGGTCTCCTCGGCCACCGGAATGAAGTGCGCCGGCGAGATCCAGCCGCGCCGGGGATGGCGCCAGCGCACCAGCGCCTCGAAGCCGGTGAGCCGGCCGCTGGCGACATCATGCTGGGGCTGGTAGTGCACGCTCAGCCAGCCCCAGGGCGCATCGGTGCGGCGCGCGACCACCGAATCGAGCTGGCGGCGCGAGAGCTGCAGCGCCTGGCCCAGCTCCTGGATGACCAGATGGCGCTCGGCCATGCGCTCGCCCATGGCCTCGTCGAACAGGCGCACCATGTCGCGCCCGCTCGCCTTGGCCTCGTACAGCGCGATGTCGGCCTGGCGCAGCAGCTGATCGGCCTGGGCGCCGGGCATGCCGTCCCAGACCGAGGCGCCCAGGCTGGCGCGGATCTCCAGGCACAGCGTCTCGTGCTGCCAGGGCTTGCGCAGCGCCGCCAGGATCGCCAGCGCCAGCGCCTCGCACTCGACCGCCAGCAGCGGGCGCATCACCAGGAGCGCGAACTCGTCGCCGCCGAAGCGGGCCAGCACGCTGTCGTGCGCATCCAGCCCGTACGCGGCCATCACCTCCTCGAGCCGGCGGGCGACCTCCTTGAGCAGCAGGTCCCCCACCAGGTGACCGAAGTGGTCGTTGACCGTCTTGAAGTTGTCCAGGTCGAGCATCAGCATCGACACCGGGCTGGGCTCGTCGGGCCCGGGCACGGGATGGCCGGCCAGCGCCCGGATCGCGTCGTTGCAGCGGTCCTGCAGCACCCGGCGGTTGGCCAGGCCGGTCAGCGCATCGGTGCGGGCCAGGCGTTCGAGTTCGCCGGACTGCTCGCGCACCAGCGTCACGTCGCGCACGATGCCGCGCCAGCCGGTCTGCACGCCGGCCGGATCGCGCACCGGCGCCCCGCTGACCGACCACCAGCGCTCCGGCCCGCCCGGCCGGCTCACGCGCACGTCGATGCCGCGGAACGACTCGCCGGCCTGCAGCGCCGCGGCCAGCTTCAGCAGCTCGGGCGCCATGCGCAGACTGGAGCGGTGACGCTGGCCCTGCGCCATCGCCAGCGACTCGCCCCCCTGGCCGCTGCGCAGCAGATGCACCAGCTCCTGCCCGGCGAGCTGGCGCGGCGAGGCGTAGCCGAACTCCAGCGCCATGCGAGACGTGACCTGGGTCAGGCACCCGCGCATGTCGGCGCTCCAGCTCCAGGCGTCGGACTGCGTCTCGAAGTCGCTCAGCAGCAAGGCGATGGTGCGCTCGCCCTGGGCGGCCTCATGCTGGGCCTGCAGCCGCGCCGCCAGGGTGCGCGAGACCCCGCGCACCGCGGCCGACACCAGCAGCCCGAGCAGCAGCAGCAGCGCAAACGCCCCGGAGAACACCGAGGTGCCCACCTCCACCAGGGCCACGACCGCCCCCAGGCCCAGCGTGCCGGCCCACAGCGCCGCCAGCAGCGGCAACGCCGCCAGCTCGATCGCTCCGGCGCACAGGGCCCCGCCCAGCATCATGCCGACCAGGAACTGGCGCTCGCGCGCCATCTCCGGAAAGGCCTGGACCGCCAGCGCCGCCAGCAGCCCGCCATACACCAGCGGCGGCAGTCCCAGACGCACCAGCGACAGCGGCCGGCGCAGCACCCGGTCCTTGCTGCGCAGCAGCCGGCGCATGTCCACGAACCAGAGCAGGATCACCAGCGCCTGCACCCCGACCCACTTCACCATCAGGTCGAGGGGCAGCGCGGGCAGACAAAGCCAGACAGCCCCCCCCAGCAGCAGCAGCAGCGACAGGGTCAGGCGCGGCACGATCTGGAGCACGCCGCGCACCTGCTGGGCGCGCCAGGGTGCCGGCGGTGTCGGAGTCCCGTCGTCAGCCACGGGGACAGGCATCTGCGATTCGGCGCTCATCGGATGGTCATTCTCGGCCTCCACGCTCTTCCCCCCTGGTCGTAATGCGCCCGCACCCGCACGCGCCCTGACGGCAGGACGTGCCCGCGGGAAAAGTACCGCTTTCATGTTGCGCGGCCCTGAATCGTTCCGAGGCGCGGCCGATGTTCCCCGGACATCACGCCCGGAATGTCGCGCATCTCGCCTGACACCGGCAAGGTTCATGCCCATTGCAGGCGACAGGCCCGACCGACCATGCGAAAGATCGACAGCGCCGAGCGCAGCGCAGAACTCGTGCGCCAGACCCTCCTGCTGATGAAGCAGCACGGCGCGCCGATGCACCCGATCGACCATGCGGTCTGGTACGAATACGCCCGGGGCGAGAACCTCGACCTGCGCGGGGCGATCGACCGCCACCTGGGCCACCATCTGCAGCTCGACGAGGCGGTGACCGAGGCGCTGTACCGTCGGCATGTCGTCGGCGCCGGCCACGACCCGGCGATGCTGCAGCGGGTGAGCGACAGCGCCAGCACCGTGCTGGGCGCCGTGGTCGAGACGGCCGCGCGCGCCGGCGACCAGACCGCCGCCTACGGCAGTTCGCTGTCGCGTTTCCATGAGGGCCTGTCCGGACACGACGAGGCGCTGCCCGGCCTGGCCGAGATCCTGGCCACGACCCGGCAGATGCAAGGCGCCATCCAGGACCTGCAGCGCCGCCTGGCCGAGAGCCGCGACGAGATCGGCCAGCTGCGCGACGAGCTCGACCGGGTCCGGCTGGAGGCGCAGACCGACACCCTGACCGGCCTGTTCAACCGGCGCGCCTTCGACCAGCGGCTGGCCGCCTGCATGACGCTGGCCGCCAGCGCCGGCCTGCAGAGCCAGGCACCATGCCTGCTGCTGCTCGACATCGACCACTTCAAGCGGGTCAACGACACCCACGGCCACGTCGCGGGCGATCTGGTGCTGCGCGCGGTGGCCGGCGTGCTGCAGGCCACCACGCCCGAGCACGCGATGGCCGCGCGCATCGGCGGCGAAGAGTTCGTGCTGCTGCTGCCGGCCCTGCAGATCCAGGCCGCCCGGCTGCTGGCCGAGCAGCTGCGCCAGCGGGTGCAGATGCTGCGCACGCCGATCCACCCGGGCACGCCGGCGGAGATCCAGGTGACGGCGTCGATCGGCCTGACGACGCTGCAGCGCGGCGAGACCGGCGCGCAGTTCGTCGAGCGGGCCGACCAGGCGCTCTACCAGTCCAAGAGCAGCGGCCGCGACCGCATCACCGTGAAGCTCGGCTGAGCCTCGCGGCCCGCCGGAGCGCTCCGGGCTCAAGGCGGGGCGCGCCTGTGCCGATCCCTCACGGCACTTCCCGATTCGAACCTTCGCGACGGAGACCCCATGAAGAAGCAGATGCTGTCGATCACCCTGGCCCTGGCGGGCCTGATGACCCTGGGCGCGGCGCACGCCGGCTCCGGCGGATCGCACTGGACCTACGAGGGCAAGGACGGCCCCGAGCACTGGGGCGAGCTCTCGCCGGACTTCGCCTCGTGCGCCAAGGGCCGCAACCAGTCGCCGGTCAACCTGACCGGCGCGATCAAGGGCCAGCTGCCGATGCTCGAGTTCGACTACCGCGCCGGTGGCCGCGAGGTCATCAACAACGGCCACACCATCCAGGTGAACTACGCACCCGGCAGCACGATGCGCGTCAACGGCGACACCTACGAGCTCAAGCAGTTCCACTTCCACACACCCAGCGAGAACACCATCGAGGGCCGGTCCTTCCCGATGGAGGTCCACTTCGTGCACGCCAACCGCGACGGCCAGCTCGCGGTGGTGGCGGTGATGTTCGAGCCGGGCGACACGAATGCCGAGCTGGAAAAAGCCTGGAGCATCATGCCCAAGGAAGCCGGCGGCAAGCAGGCGATCAAGACGCCGGTCGATGCGCGGCTGCTGCTGCCGCGCGAGCGCAGCTACTACTGGTTCAGCGGCTCGCTGACCACGCCGCCGTGCTCCGAGGGCGTGCACTGGTTCGTCATGAAGGCCTCCGACGTCGCGTCCAAGGCCCAGGTGGAGGCCTTCATGCAGGCCATCCACCAGAAGAACAACCGCCCGGTGCAGCCGCTCAACGCCCGTCTGATCCTGCAGTGACGGCCGGGGCCGCGAGCAGCGGCCTCAGGAAGCGCCCGGTGTGGCTGGCCGCGCAGGCGGCGATGTCCTCGGGCGTGCCGGCCGCCAGCAGCGTGCCGCCGCCCGAGCCGCCCTCCGGGCCCATGTCGAGCAGCCAGTCGGCGGTCTTGATGACGTCCAGGTTGTGCTCGATCACCACCACCGTGTTGCCGGCCTCGCAGAGCTGGTGCAGCACCCGCAGCAGCAGCTCGATGTCGGCGAAGTGCAGACCGGTGGTCGGCTCGTCGAGGATGTAGAGCGTGCGGCCGGTGTCGCGCTTGGACAGCTCCAGCGCCAGCTTCACCCGCTGCGCCTCGCCGCCTGACAGCGTGGTCGCCGACTGGCCCAGGCGGATGTAGCCCAGGCCGACGTCCATCAGCGTCTGCAGCTTGCGCGCGATCGAGGGCACCGCCGAGAAGAACTCGCGCGCGTCCTCCACCGTCAGCTCCAGCACCTCGGTGATGTTGCGGCCCTTGTAGAGCACCTCCAGGGTCTCGCGGTTGTAGCGCTTGCCCAGGCAGGTCTCGCAAGGCACGTAGACATCGGGCAGGAAGTGCATCTCCACCTTGATGACGCCGTCGCCCTGGCAGGCCTCGCAGCGCCCGCCGGCGACGTTGAAGCTGAAGCGCCCGGCGCCGTAGCCGCGCTCGCGGGCGGCGGGCACCTCGGCGAAGAGCTCGCGGATCGGGGTGAACAGGCCGGTGTAGGTCGCCGGATTGGAGCGCGGCGTGCGCCCGATCGGGCTCTGGTCGACGTTGATGACCTTGTCGAAGTGGCTCAGGCCCTCGATCTCGTCATGCGCCTCGGGCTCCTGGTGGCTCTGGTAGAGCTGGCGCGAGACGGCGGCGTAGAGGGTGTCGTTGATCAGCGTGCTCTTGCCCGAGCCGGACACGCCGGTCACGCAGGTCATCAGCCCGACCGGGATCTCGGCGGTCACGCCCTTGAGGTTGTTGCCGCGGGCGTTGCGGATGCGCAGCACGCGCGGCGCGCCGTCCTCGTCCTTCAGGAAGGGCCGGCGCTGCCGGGGCACCTCGATGCGCAGCACCTGCGCCAGATAGCGGCCGGTGGGCGAGTCCGGCGAGGCGGCGACCTGCTCCGGCGTGCCCTGCGCCATCACCTGCCCGCCGTGCACGCCGGCGCCCGGCCCCATGTCGACCACATGGTCGGCGGCGCGGATCATGTCCTCGTCATGCTCGACCACCAGCACCGAGTTGCCCAGGTCGCGCAGATGCTTCAGCGTGCCGATCAGGCGCTCGTTGTCGCGCTGGTGCAGGCCGATGGACGGCTCGTCGAGCACATACATCACGCCG
>JAUPTP010000168.1 GCA_030918015.1 Pseudomonadota bacterium | reverse complement strand
GGGCAGGCGCTGCACGTCGGCGGGCTCGGCGGTGATGACGGCCAGCACCTTCTTCTGCCCGGCCTGCCGCTCGGCGAAGCGCGCCAGCAGCAGCGCGTCGGCCGAGCCGGTCGGGCGGGGAACGGTAAAGCGTTTTCCGGGGGCGATCTGGGGCAGCTGCATGGGCGGCGATTCTAGGCGCGCCGCCCCCGCGCTGCCGCGGGCGTGTTCATCCGGCCTTGGCGCGCGCCAGCGGATTGGGCGTCGCTTCGGCGACGCGCACGAGGTGGTTGCGGTCGACATGGTGGAAGGGCTCGGCCTGGCCGCGGATCTGCAGCACCGTGTCCTCCTCGTAGGACCAGCTGCCGTCGTCATGGAAGTCGACGCGGATGTGGAACGCGGTGGTCTTGAACGCGTGGTCCAGGAAGGGCGAGGAGCAGATGCCCCAGGTGTCGAGCCCCTGGGTGGCGTGCAGCTCGAAGTGGTCGGCCTCGGCGCTGGCCTGGCCGGCGGCCATCGCCACCTGGCCGCGCGGAATGGTCAGCGTGTGGATGACGCCGCCGGTGGCAGGCTCCCACAGCCAGTAGCCGACCTGCTCGTGATAGGTCTTGACCTGCTCGGGCTTGGTGATGTGGGTGTGATAGCGCAGGCCGTAGAGCAGCTGCGGGCCGTTGGTGACCGGATCGATGGGCTGCAGCTCCAGCCGCTCGACATAGGCCTGCTTGCGCGGGCCGTCGGCCTTGGGCTTGACGTCCAGCCCGCGCCGGCCGGTCCAGACGCCGGCCATGCGCCGCAGCGGGCCCAGGCAGGCCAGGGTATCGAGGCTGTAGCCCGACGGCTCGGTGTAGATGTCCTGAGGGAAGTCGTTCATCGGGAAACTCGCGCAAGGTTCTGGGAGGGGACCGGAGCCGGCCGCTGGCCCTCACTCTAGCGTTGCTGCGGCGACAATCGCGGCCATGCAGATCGGAATTTCTCCTTGTTGTTATGCGCTGGTGCCCTGCGCCGGCATCGGGCAGCGGGCCGGCGCCGGCGGGCCCAAGCAGTATCGGGTGATCGCGGGGGCCGCGATGGTGGTGCACACCTTGCGGGCGCTGCTGGCGGTGCCTCGGCTGGCGGCGGTGCTGGTGGTGCTGTCGCCCGAGGACGAGGGCTTCGAGGCCGCTGCGGGCGAACTGCTCGACGACCCGCGGCTGTGGGTGGCGCGCTGCGGCGGCGCCAGCCGGGCCGAGAGCGTGGCCGGCGGCCTGCAGGCGCTGGCCGACCGGGGCGTGGCGCCGCACGACTGGGTGCTGGTGCATGACGCCGCGCGCTGCCTGGTGGCGCCGGCCTGGGTCGATCGGCTGATCGATGCCTGCGCCGACGACGAGGTCGGCGGCCTGCTGGCGCTGCCGGTGGCCGACACCCTCAAGCAGCAGATCGGGGCCGGTCCGCAGGCGCGGGTGGCCGCCACGGTCGACCGCGCGGGCAAGTGGGCGGCGCAGACGCCGCAGATGTTCCGGCGCGGCCTGCTGCAGCCCGCGCTGCGTCAGGCCGACGAGCGCATCACGGACGAATCCAGCGCGATCGAGGCGCTGGGCCATGCGCCCCGGCTGGTCCGTGGCGATCTGCTGAATCTGAAAGTCACCTGGCCTGAGGATTTTGTCCTGGCTGAGCGTTTGCTGGGGGGCAACTGAGCCTCTGTTTTCACCGTCGTGGCATGATGCCCGGCTGTATCTTGTACATGCTTGATTCCTCCACTTAGACAAATGTCATGAAAACTGTCTGGATCGTCGACGGGGCCTACCTGTTCAACTATGGCCGCAATCGTCCCTTCGATTACCTGAAGCTCAAGGCCGAGATCACCCGCGCCAATGGTGGCCCGCTGCACGAGTGCTATTACCTCAACTCGACGCCCGATGCCGCCACCGAGAGCCAGAATGCCTTTCACAGCTGGCTGAAATCGGCGCCGCCGCGCGGCCCGAAGATGCGCGTGCAGCTCTACACCATCAAGGACCTCAACACCACCTGCCCGAACTGCTCGCACCAGTTCCATCGCTCGGTGCAGAAGGGTGTCGATGTCGGCATCGCCACGCTGATCGTCAAGCTCGCGGCCCAGGGCGTCTATGACCGCCTGATCCTGTCGGCCGGCGACGGCGATTTCCAGGAGGCGATCACCTACATCAAGTCCGAGCTGCACAAGGAATTCTGGCTGCACGGCGCGATGTCGAATCTCTCCACCGACCTGCAGTGCTACGCCGACCAGGTGCTGTGGATCGACGACATGCATCCGGCGATCGACAAGGACAAGCCTAGCGCGGCCGGCAGCCATCACGCGCACGCATGACGATGAGCCCGTCCACCATCACCATGCCGGCGCTGCGCGTCGGCGAGGGCTGGGACGTGCACGCGCTCGTCGCCGGCCGGCCGCTCATCCTGGGCGGCGTGACCATTCCCCATGACCGCGGCCTGCTGGGGCACTCGGATGCGGATGCGCTGCTGCATGCGCTCACCGACGCGCTGTTCGGCGCGGCGGCGCTGGGCGACATCGGCCGGCACTTCCCCGACACCGCGCTCGAGTTCAAGGGCGCCGACAGCGCCCGGCTGCTGGCCGAGGCGGCACGCCGCGTGCGTGCCGAGGGCTGGCAGATCGTCAACGTCGACAGCACCATCGTCGCGCAGGCGCCGAAGATGGCACCGCACATCGGCGCGATGCGCGAATCGATCGCGCGCTGCTTGGGACTCGATCTGGCCTGCGTCAACGTCAAGGCCAAGACCGCCGAGAAGCTCGGCCCGGTGGGCCGCGGCGAGTCGATCGAGGCCCGCGCGATCTGCCTGCTGATGAAGGCCTGAGGTCGCGCGCGGCGGCGTTCAGCCGCCGATGTAGCTCATCTCGATGCGTCGGCGGCCGCTGGGGCCGTCATGGCTCTGGGCGTCGGCCGGCAGGCTGGAACGCAGCTGGGAATAGCGGTCGCTCCGGCGCTGCCAGATCAGGCCGAGGGCCGCGGCGATCTCCGCGTCGCTCCACGGCTGGCCGTCGGGCCTCGTGCCGCGCAGCAGCGAGCGCAGGTCGTGTCCCTGGTTGGCGAACAGGCACAGGTAGAGCTGGCCTTCGGTCGACAGCCGCGCGCGGTTGCAGTCGCCGCAGAAGGCCTGCGTCACGCTCGAGATGAAACCCACCTCGCCGCGGCCGTCGGCATAGGCCCAGCGCTCGGCCGTCTCGCCTGGCTGGGCTGCCTGCAGCGGCGCCAGCGGGAAGGCGGCATGCAGCCGCTCCCGCACCTCGGCCGAGGGCAGCACCTCGTCCATGCGCCAGCCGTTGGTGGCGCCCACATCCATGTACTCGATGAAGCGCAGCACCACCTGGCCGGCATGGCGCTCGCGGAAATGGCTGGCCATGGCCACGATCTCGTGGTCGTTGGTGCCGCGCTTGACCACCATGTTGACCTTGATCGGGCCCAGTCCGGCTGCCACCGCGGCATCGATGCCCGCCAGCACGTCGGCGACCGGAAAGTCCACATCGTTCATGCGCCGGAAGATGGCGTCGTCCAGCGCGTCCAGGCTGACCGTCACGCGGTTCAGGCCGGCTTCGCGCAGCGCGCGTGCCTTGCGGGCCAGCAAGGTGCCGTTGGTGGTCAGCGTGATGTCGAGCCGGGCGCCATCGGGCGTGCGCAACGCCGACAGCAGCGCCACCAGGTCTTCCAGATGCTTGCGCAGCAGCGGCTCGCCCCCCGTCAGGCGAATCTTGCGCACGCCGCAGGCCACGAAGATGCGCGCGATGCGCGCGATCTCCTCGAAGCTCAGCAGCGAAGATTGCGGCAGGAAGGGATAGTCCTTGCCGAAAACCTCCTTCGGCATGCAGTAGCTGCACCGGAAATTGCACCGGTCGGTGACCGAGATTCTCAGGTCGTGCAGCGTGCGTCCGAGCGCATCGTCGAGGCTGCGCGGCTGCAGCAGCATGCCCGCGGGCAGGGCCGGAACCTCGGGCTGGTTCTCGGGTGCGGGCGTGCGCAGGTCATGGATCGCGATGATGTTGCGTTCGGACATGGGGCGCGATTGTGCCCGAAGCGTCCGGACTGGCCGCCGATTCAGCGCAGGACCGGGGCGTTGTCCGGGTTGACCTGCGGCGCGCGGCGGGCGCCGTCGAAATGCATCGTCCAGTAGGACTGGTTCATGTCATCGACGCGGATCGAGCTGCCGGTGCGCGGCGCGTGGATGAACTTGCCGTCGCCGACATAGATGCCGACATGGGAGAACGCCCGGCGCATCGTGTTGAAGAACACCAGATCGCCCGGCTTGAGGTCTTCCTTGCGGATGGTCAGCAGCCCAGCGGCCTCGGCCTGGTCGGAGGCGCGTCGCGGCAGCAGCAGCCCGACGCTGTTCTCGAACACATGCCGCGTGAAGCCGCTGCAGTCGAAGCCGGTCTCCTCGGCATTGCCACCGAAGCGGTAACGCACGCCCAGGAAGTTCATCGCCGACATGATCAGGTCGGAGGCCGTCTCGGTGGCCTTCTGGGTCTGCTGGCCGATGAAGCGCATGATCGGGTCGCCCACAGCGTCCTCGGGAGCCGCGCGCACGACCGGACTGCTCATCGACAGGGCCAGCAGCACCGAACCGATCAGCATCTTCGAGCGAGTCTTCGAGCGCAAGCCTGTCATGGGTTAGCAAGTGTGAGAAAAGTCACCGGCGAGCATAGGGAGGGTGTCCTTGGATGTCAATCCATCACGACTCTGCAAGGTTTAAGCCAGATCGAAGATTTGCGTGATCCGGTTTGTCCTGTTTTTGCTTGACGGAGCGGCCCGGCCTGTGATTTGCGGCTGGCACCGATGCGTGTGACAGGGTGCGACTGCACACGCGAAAAAAAGCCGCCCGAAGGCGGCTTTTCGTGGCGTGGCCGACGAGCGGCCACGCGACTGGAGGCTCAGGCCTGAATGGCGAATTCCTCGAGCGTGCGGCCATTCTCGATCGCGGTGGCCAGCCATTTCGGCTTCAGGCCGCGGCCCGACCAGGTTTCACCCGTGTCCGGGTCGCGGTATTTCGGGGCCACCTTGCGGCTCGGTGCGGTTTCCGCGTTGGCGGCCTTGGCCGGCCGGCCGGGCTTGCTGCTGCTCAGATCGGCCACGGTCAGGCCATGCTCGGCCATCATCGTCTTGATCTGCTGGATGACTCCGGCACGCTCCGCGCGCAGGGTGTCCTGAATCTGCTTTTCCAGTTCGGCTTGCTGGCGAGCCAGATCCTGCTGACGCGCGATGAGTTCCTGATATGTGCTCATGTAGTTTTCACCCCAGGGTGGAAGATGACGGTGCGGGCGGATTCTAGAAACAATCCCGCTGAACTGTCCATCCCTGCAGGCAAAAACATTGGATTATTTGTATCCGACGCGATCGAGCATCTGCTGGACTTTCGGCGTGTTCTGGCCGACGGCCGACAGCGGAATCAGCTCCTGCTTGAAGTTGCCCAGTGCGTCGAGGGCCGGATTGGCGACGCGGGCGCTGGCGACAGCCGGGTATTCATTGTTGCCGTCGGCGAAGTAGCGCTGGGCCTCGTCGGTCGACAGATACTCGAGGAACTTCACGGCTGCGGCCCGGTTTTTCGAATGACGCGCCATGGCGCCGCCGGCGACGTTCACATGCGTGCCCCAGCTTTGCTGGTTCGGAAAAACAACGCCGACCTGCTCCATGGCCGTGCGTTCCTCGGGCTTGTTCGAGCGCATCATGCGCGCGATGTAATAGGTATTGCTCAGCGCCACGCCGCATTCGCCGGTGGCTGTGGCCTTGATCTGGTCGGTGTCGCCGCCCTTGGGTTCACGCGCCTGATTGGCCACCAGCCCCTTGAGCCAGGCTTCGGTCTCGGCCGGGCCGGCGTGCTCCAGGTAAGAGCCGAACAGCGACAGGTTGTAGGGGTGCGAGCCGCTGCGCGAGCAGAACTGGCCCTTGAGCTTCGGATCGGCCAGCTTGG
>JAUPTP010000167.1 GCA_030918015.1 Pseudomonadota bacterium | reverse complement strand
GTCGGCACAGGCCGCGACCTGCGCCAGATGGGTGACGGCCAGCACCTGGCCCTCCTGCCCGAGCTGGCGCATCAGCCGGCCGACCGTGTCGCCGACCGCACCGCCCACGCCCGCATCGATCTCGTCGAAGATCAGCGTGCCGGCGCCCCGGCCGCGCGCCTGGCGGCTGCGGCCGGTGGTGACGGCGATGGCCAGCGCCAGCCGCGAGAGCTCGCCGCCCGAGGCGACCCGGGCCAGCGGCCGCGGCGTGCTGCCGGCGTGGCCCGCGACCAGGAACTCGACCGACTCCAGGCCGTGCGCCTGCGGCTCGGCCAGCGGCTCCAGCGCGATGGCGAAGCGCCCGCCGGCCATGCCGAGCTGCTGCATCGCGGCCGTCACCGCGTCGGCCAGGCCGGGCGCGGCCGCCCGGCGGCGGGCCGAGATCTGCTGCGCCTGCGTGTCGAAGGCGGCGCGGGCGGCCTCGGCCTGTCGCTGCAGGCCCTCGAGGTCGGTGGCGGCATCGAGCTCGGCCAGCTCGGCCTGCCACTGCGCCAGCTGCGCGGCCAGATCCGGCGGCGGGCAGCGGAAGCGCCGCGCCAGCCCGATCCAGGCCGACAGGCGTGCATCGAGCTCGGCCAGGCGCTCGGGCTCGAGCTCGGTGCGCCGCCGCAGGCCCTGCAGGCTGTGCGCGGCATCGGCCAGCTGTGCCTGCGCGCCCGCCAGCACCTCGATGACGCCGGTCAGCGTCGGCTCGTAGGCGGCCACGGTCTCGAGCGCCTCGGCCGCGCGGGCGGTCTGGCTGCGCGCGGCGGCCTCGCCTTCATGCAGCGCATCGACCGCCAGCTGCACCGCGTCCAGGATGGCCTGCGCATGCGCCAGGCGCTGGTGCTCGGCGTTGAGCTCGGGCCATTCGTCGGCGCCAGGCGCCAGGCGCTCGACCTCGCCGATCTGCCAGATCAGGCGCTCGCGCTCGCGTTCGCGCTCGGCGCCCAGGCGCTCGGCGGCCTCCAGCCGCGCGAGCTGCTCGCGCCAGCGCTGCCAGGCCGCCAGCATCGGGCCGGTGTCGACCTCGGCATGGTCGTCGAGCCACTGGCGCACCGCCGCCGGCCGGGTCAGGCTCTGCCAGGCGTGCTGACCGTGGATGTCGACCAGGTGCTCGGCGATTTCGCGCAGCTGCGCCACGGTGGCGGCGCTGCCGTTGATCCAGGCGCGGCTCTTGCCCTGGGCGTCGATCGTGCGGCGCAGCAGCAGCGTCGTCGCGTCGGCCGCATCGGGCGGCGTCAGGCCGGCCTCGTCGAGCCAGGCGGCCAGCGCCGCAGGCACCGGCTCGAACTCGGCGGCGATCTCGGCGCGGCTCTCGCCCTCGCGCACCACGCCGGCGTCGCCGCGCCCGCCCAGCGCGAGCTGCAGCGCGTCGATCAGGATGGACTTGCCCGCGCCGGTCTCGCCGGTCAGCGCCGCGAAGCCCGGGCCGAGGTCCACGTCGAGACGGCTGACGATGACGAAGTTTCTCAGGGACAGCCGACGCAGCATCACTGGCCTCCGTCGCCGGGCAGCGCGCCCTCGTTCCAGTGCAGCTTGCGGCGCAGCGTCGCGTAGTAGTTCCAGCCCAGCGGGTGCAGGAAGCGCACGCGGTGCGCCGAGCGCTGCACCAGGATGCGGTCGCCGATCAGCAGGCTGGCCAGCGACTGCATGTCGAAGTTGACCGAGGGCTCGCGCGCCGCGACGATCTCGATGCTGATGCGCCCCGAGTCCGGCACGACGATCGGGCGGTTGGAGAGCATGTGCGGCGCGATCGGCACGATCAGCCAGCCCGCCACGCCCGGGTGCAGGATCGGCCCGCCGGCCGACAGCGCATAGGCGGTCGAGCCGGTCGGCGAGGAGATGATCAGGCCGTCGGCGCGCAGGTTGGCGACGAACTGGTCGTCGACCTCGACGCGCAGCTCCACCATCGAGGTGGCGCCGCTGCGCAGCACCACGTCGTTCATCGCCACGGCCTCGTAGATGGATTCGCCGTCGCGCATCACGCCGCCCTCGAGCATGGCGCGGTGCTCTTCCTCGTAGTCGCCGGCCAGGATGGCCTTGAGCGCGACGAGCACCTGCGCGACCGGGATGTCGGTGATGAAGCCCAGCCGGCCCTGGTTGACGCCGACCATCGGCACGCCGTAGCGCGCCAGCGTGCGGGCGATGCCCAGCATCGTGCCGTCGCCACCGACGACGACGGCGATGTCGCAGGCCTGGCCGAGCTCGTCGGGCGTGAGCGCCGGATAGCCGGCCAGGCCGGTGTTGTGCGCGGTCTCGATCTCGACCGAGACTTCCAGGCCCCGGCGCGTCAGCAGGTGGGCGATCTCCTCGAGCAGCGGCCGCATGCCGCGAGCCTGGTACTTGCCGATGAGCGCGGCATGACGAAAGCGGCTGGTCATGGGCGCAAATTACACCACAGCACTTTGACACGCCGATGGACGCCCCCATGTCAGCCCTGTCGGCGTTCGCTGCGCCCGGGGCCCCTACAATCGGTTGCACCATGATGGATGATCGTTCGAAGCTGCTGCTGAAGACGCTGGTCGAGCGCTACATCGCCGACGGCCAGCCGGTGGGCTCGCGCACCCTGTCGAAGACCTCGGGCCTGGAGCTCTCGCCGGCGACGATCCGCAACGTCATGGCCGACCTGGAGGAGCTCGGCCTGATCGCCAGCCCGCACACCTCGGCCGGGCGCATCCCGACCGCGCGCGGCTACCGCGTCTTCGTCGACACGATGCTGACGGCGCGCCCCGCCGCCTGCGGCTTCGAGGAGGCCTCGATCGCGCCGCTGCAGCCCGATCAGCCCAAGCGGGTCATCGCCAGTGCGGCGCACCTGCTCTCCAACCTCTCGCACTTCGTCGGTGTGGTGACGGCGCCGCGCCAGGCGGGGGTCTTCCGTCACATCGAGTTCCTGCGGCTGGGCGAGCGCCGCATGCTGCTGATCCTGGTGGCGCCGGACGGCGACGTGCAGAACCGGGTGCTGTTCACCGCGCAGGACTACACCCCGTCGCAGCTGCTGGAGGCCTCCAACTACCTCAACGCCCACTACGCCGGCCTGACGATCGACGAGGTGCGCGAGCGCCTGCAGGGCGAGGTCGACCGGCTGCGCGTGGAAATCGCCGCGCTGATGCACGCCGCCGTGCAGGTCGGCAGCGACGCGGCCAGCGACGAGGCCGCGCAGGTGGTGGTCTCCGGCGAGCGCAACCTGCTGGGCGTGAGCGACTTCGGCAACGATCTGGGCTCGCTGCGCAAGATG
This sequence comes from Pseudomonadota bacterium, assembly GCA_030918015.1. Lineage (GTDB taxonomy): Bacteria > Pseudomonadota > Gammaproteobacteria > Burkholderiales > Burkholderiaceae_C > Sphaerotilus. Next base: position 2,664 of record JAUPTP010000167.1, on the reverse strand, counting down.
TTCGACCTGTTCGAGCAGAAGACGCAGCTCATGCGCCTGCTCGACGGCTCCAGCCGCGCCGAGGGCGTGCGCATCTACATCGGCGGCGAGAGCGGCGTGGTGCCGATCGAGGACCTGTCGGTGGTCTCCGCCCCCTACGAGGTCGACGGCCAGGTGGTGGGCACGCTGGGCGTCATCGGCCCGACCCGCATGGCCTACGACCGCATGATCCAGATCGTCGACATCACCGCCCGCATGGTCGGGCAGGCGCTGAGCCAGAAATGAGGCACGCTGTCACGGTGTGGGCCAGACCTGCTTCCTGAATTCGCAAAGTCCAATAGCAGGCACTACAATCGCGCTCCCACGGGCCTCTAGCTCATGCTTGGTTAGAGCAGCGGACTCATAATCCGTTGGTGCCGAGTTCGACTCTCGGGGGGCCTACCAATGAAATCAAGGGGTTAGCGCGGTGTCGTGCTGACCCCTTGGTGTTTCTGGTGAATCTGTAGGCGCTTGCGCAGCGACAAGTTCGCTTCACATCGGCTGCCTATGCTGTCGGGCCATGCAGATCTCCCATGTTGCCCTCTTCGCGCTGCTGACGACGGCCCTGGCGCCGGCGCTGGCCGCAGAAACCGCCTGTCCTCAGCACTACGCCGGCAGCACGTCGCCCGATCTCCTGCGGCCGAGCTTGCAGCAGGGGGCGCGCGAGCTGTGCTTTTCGGCTTTCGGCGTCGTGCACAGCGCGGTGTCGCGCACACCGCTGTGGTCGGCGGAGCTGCTGACGCCCGCGCGTGTCGCGCGTGCCGCCCGGCTCGAGCGCAAGGACACCTTCCATGCCGAGGACCGGCTGCCCGAGGCCGAGCGGGCCGAGCTGGAGGACTACCGGGCCTCCGGCTATGACCGCGGGCACCTGAGTCCGAACCACGACATGCCGGACACGACCGCTCAGCGCGAGAGCTTCTCGCTCGCCAACATGGTGCCGCAGGCGCCGTGGGCCAACCGGGGGCAGTGGGCCGATCTGGAGGAGGCGGTGCGCAAGCGCGTCAAGGCCGGTCGCAGCCTGCATGTGATCAGCGGGCCCCTGTTCGAGGGCAGCGAGCTGGCCCAGCTCGACGGCCGGGTGCTGGTGCCCAGCGCGATGTTCAAGCTGGTGTGCGACCTGCAGGCCCGCCAGCTGGTCGCCTTCGTGCTGTCGAACGAGCTGCGGCCAGCGGTCACGCCCCGCTACGAGACCGTGACGCTGGCGGCACTGGAGCAGCGCCTGGGGATGGCTTTGCTGCCGGGCGTGCCGCAGGCGGGCACTTTCGGTAAGCTGGTGCTGCCGGGTGTCACGACGGCTCCGTGATGACGACACCCGCGGAGACGCACGCCATGCACCCTTATGCCAATGATGCCGATTCGGACGCGATCGACGGCCTGACCATCGAGAACGGCACCGACCGCCTGTCGCTGTACGGCAGCCTGACGCTGACGCGCGACCAGGCGGGCCTGGCGCGGGCGCGCCAGCTGCTGGCGCTGCTGCAGCAGGCGGTCGCGGTGCTGGAGGCCGCGCCGCTGCCCGAGCAGATCGCCGAGCGGCCGGCGACGAAGGTCGCCAACCCCTTCGGCTGATCGATCAGTACTCCATGAACATGCGCTGCAGCGCCTTGCTGTCGGCGCCGCGGGCCAGCGCGACCATCGTCAGGATGCGCGCCTTCTGCGGGTTCAGGTCATGCGAGACGACCCAGTCGTACTGGTCGTCGGGCTGCTCGGCGTTGCGCAGCACGAAGCCGCCGGCGGTCACGCGCGCCGAGCGGACGATCTGCACGCCCTGGGCACGCAGCTCGCGCAGCGCCGGCACGACCGGGGCCGCCACCGAGCCGTTGCCGGTGCCGGCGTGGATGATGGCCTTGGCGCCCTTGGCGGCGAAGGCGCGGTAGGCGGTGTCGTCGGCGTTGCCCGAGCCGTAGGCGATCGAGACCGCCGGCAGCGCGCCGATCTGCTCGATGTCGAACTCCGAGCCGGTGGTGTGGCGCTTGACCGGGGCGCGGAACCAGTAGGTCTTGCCCTCGACCACCATGCCCAGCGGGCCCCAGGGGCTGCGGAAGGCCTCGGTCTTGATGTTGACGCTCTTGGAGACGTCGCGGCCGGTGTGGATCTCGTCGTTCATCACCACCAGCACGCCCTTGCCGCGGCTGTCGGCGGCTGCCGCGGTGGTGACCGCGTTGAGCAGGTTCAGCGCGCCGTCGGCCGAGATCGCGGTGCTCGGGCGCATCGAGCCGACCACCACCACCGGCTTGTCGGTGTGCACGGTCAGGTTCAGGAAGTAGGCGGTCTCCTCGAGCGTGTCGGTGCCGTGCGTGATGACGATGCCGTCGACGTCGGGCTGCCTGGCCAGCGCGGCGACCCGCTTGCCCAGCGTCAGCAGGTGCTCGTTGGTGAAGCTCTCCGAGGCGATCTGGAAGACCTGCTCGCCGCGCACCTGCGCGACCTGCGTCAGCTCGGGCACGCCGGCGATCAGCTTGTCGACCGGCACCTTCGCGGCCTGGTAGGAGGCGCTGTTGGCGGCGGTGGCGCCGGCGCCGGCGATGGTGCCGCCGGTGGCCAGCAGCACGACCTTGGGCCTGGCCGGCGGCGTGGCGGTCTGCGCGTGCACGGCGGCGGCGAAGGTCAGCGCGACCAGGCCGGTCGCGAGGGAGTTCATCAGTT
>JAUPTP010000166.1 GCA_030918015.1 Pseudomonadota bacterium | reverse complement strand
AGCGAGAGCTGGATGCGGCCGTCGCGGCGGCGGTAGTAGCCGCGCGCCTCGGCGCTGTCGTAGACCTGGTGCGCGGGCCAGGCGGCGGGCGCCTTCTTCTCGGCCGGGGCGGCTTCGCGGGTCTGGGCGCGCAGCGCGCGCGTGCGGTCGAGCAGCCAGCGCACCGGCAGGTCGTCCGGGTGGGTGGCGAACTCGGTGGCCAGCTCCAGCGCTTGCGCCTCGCCGCAGGCCTCGTGCAGCCGGTGCAGCTCGTAGGCGACCCGCGAGCCGAACTTCTGCGGATGCGCGCGCACGAGTTCGAGCACGCCGGCCGGCAGCTTCGCGTAGGCGCGCAGGAAGGTCATCATCGACTTGTGGAAGCCGCCGCGGCGTGCCAGCTCCTCGGCGGTCTCGCCGTCGGCCAGCAGCTTTTCGTGGAACATCGCGCGGTCGTAGTCGGACTGCTGCTCGCGGCCCTCGTTCTGCTCGTAGCCGAACCAGGCGGCCTCGCGCAGCGTCAGGCCTTCGTGGATCTCGGCCAGCAGCGTGTCGAGCACGCCGTGGGTGCGGCAGGCCTGCACCCGGGTCCAGCCGTCGCAGATGAGGTAGCGCCCCGGCGTGCTCGGGTTCGGGATCACATGGATCGGGTCGTGCTGGCCTTGCGCGCGCAGGTCGTCGGCGCGCTCGCGGATCATGCGCTCGGTGTAGATCTCGCGCGGCGCCAGCGGGTGGGCGTCGATCAGCTCGACGGCCAGGTGCACCAGCCGGCGCCCGGCCGGCGCCACCGAGCGGGGCGCGTTCGAGAAGGCCGGCAGCGGCATCGGCGGGCGGCCGTCGTTCGGGAGGATGAGTCTCTGCTTGGTCATGATGCGGTGCGGCGGCGGGCGGCGGCCAGGGCCAGGATGCGGCCGTGCAGATGCTCGGCGAACAGGCGGTATTCCTTCGAGGGATGGCAGGTGGGCTTCTGCAGCGTCAGCGGCAGGTAGCGGTCGAGCGACTTCGGAAACTCCTCGGAGGCCGAGATCGCGCAGGGCGCGATCAGGTCGCGGTACTGGTTGAGCTGGGTCTGCATCCGGCCGATGCGCGCGAGCTGCGGCGCGTAGTGGGTCGGCAGGATGATCAGCTCCGGGCGCACATGGTAGGCGGCGTCCAGGCCGTCGATCTCGCTCATCAGCTTGGTCAGGCCCTTGACGCTGAAGGCGTCGAGCCGGATCGGCGCGATCACCAGATCGGCCGCGGCGATCGCGGCGGTGCTGGTGAAGCTGACGCTGGGCGGGCAGTCGAAGACGATCACGTCGTAGACCGACAGCTCCAGCCCCGGCGTGGCGCCGGCCAGCGAGGCGGCGATCAGCTGGCGCAGGTAGAGCTCGCGCTGGCCCTTGGCATTGGCCAGCGCCGGCTCGATGTCGCCCAGGAAGGTGTCGGCCGGGATCAGGTGCGGCCCGTGCTCGCCGAAGGGCTTCTTGATCACGCCCGCGGGCACGGCGCGCACCGGCTGGTTGCGCTGGCGCCCCTCCAGGAAGGGCATCAGCACCGAGGCGAAGGTGTCCTGCACGATCGCCGCCGGCGTCACGCCGTAGGCCTCGGCCTCGTCGGGCGTGAGATCAGGCTCGTAGCCCATCAGCTGGGTGGCGTTGGCCTGCACGTCCAGGTCGACCAGCAGCACCCGCAGGCCCAGCAGCTGCAGGTGCAGCGCGGTCTCGACGCTGGTGGTGGTCTTGCCGGTGCCGCCCTTGATGACATCGACGGTGACGACGACCGGGCCGCTGCCGGCGGCCGGCGCCTTCACATAGTTCTGCGCGCGGCGCCACTGCGCCAGCCGGAACAGGGTGTCGGGCTCGAACACCCGCACCGCCGGCGCGCCCGGCGTGAGGTCGCAGGCGCGGCGCACCGGGATGCCGGCGTTGTCGGCATAGCCGCGCAGCGTGTTGTCGGTGACGCCGAGCAGCGTGCCGGCGGCACGCAGACGGTAGAGCAGGCTGTCGACCTGGGCAAAGGTGGAGCGGAGAGACATGAGCATGAATATAGAGATCGAGACCAATACAGTCAATCCTGACTGGTAGGTGATATTGATATACTGATTAAAAATCCTACCAGTGATGATTGGTGGTTCAAGCGTCAGATGCCATTTAGAACACTAACGGCTTTGCGATTGACGCCTTGACTCCAGGGGCCGGCGTCGAGGCATCCGGTGTCTGTGGGGCTCAGAGTCGCTGCACGAAATCCGCCACCGCCGGCCGTGCGCGACCCCGGCCCGACCGGCGCGGCGTGCCCAGGCTGATGAAGCACACCGCATGCTCGCCCTCGGCCAGCCCGAAGGCTTCACGCATCAGCGGCGTGTGCAGCGCCCGGCCGCTGGACAGGCCGCTGCCGATGTCGCGGGCGCGGGCGGCCAGCAGCAGGTTCTGCACCGCGCAGCCCAGCGAGAACACCCGCTCGAAGGTCGGCACCTCCGGATCGTCGGCGCGCAGGTCGGCGATGGCCAGGATCAGCACCGGGCCACGGAAGGCCTTGATGCGGGCGTCCTCGATCTGGTCGGGCAGGGCCTCGGGGTCGCGCTGGAGCAGTGCGGCGACGAAGACCTCCGACAGGCGCTGGCGGGCCGCCTCGCCCAGCACCAGAAAGCGCCAGGGCCGCAGCTGGTGATGATCCGGCGCCGCCGCGGCTGCCGCGAACAGGGCGTCGAGCGTCTCGTCGTCCGGCCCCGGGGCCTCCAGATGCTTGGGACCGATGTGCTGGCGCGAGTGGATCAGCGCATCGCACATCTCGATCAGCATCGTGTCGTCGTCCGTCATGGCGGGGTGTCGGTGCAAGGGGCAGGTGCGGGAGGGGGGCTCGGAGGGGCCGGTGGCGCACCGATCTCGATCCGCGTGGGGTCGATCGGCCAGAAGCACCAGACGCCTGCGCCAAGCAGGCCGATCACCGCCAGGATCATCAGTTCGATCATGTCGATCCAGCACGTCGGGTGCTGGTCGGAAGCAGAAAACGGAATGGGTCGCCGATTCTACCGTCCGATAGACTGCCTCCGACTCGAACGGGAGGAATCATCTTGGAGACGATCGAAGCGCTGCTCTTCGATGCCGATGGCACGCTGGTCGACAGCGAGGAACTCGGACTGGACACCTTGCGTCGCCAGGCGCTGCGAGCGGGGGCGGCGTTGTCGGAGGCGGACATCGCCGGTCTGCGTGGCCAGAGCATGGCGGCCTGCCTGCAGGCCGTGGCCCGGCGCCGGGGGCGGCCGCTGCCCGCCGATTTCGAGGCCCGGCTGCGCGAGGAGATGGCGGCCGTCTTCGAGCGCGAGCTGCGTCCGATGCCCGGGGCCGCTGCGCTGCTGGCCGGGCTGGTTCAGCGGGCGGTGCCACTGTGTGTCGCCACGAACGGTCCGCGCGCCAAGGTCGAGCTGACGCTGAGGCTCACCGGCCTGGCGCCCTTCGTCGCCGGGCGCATCTTCTGTGCCCCCGAGGTGGGCGCCTTCAAGCCCGATCCCGAGCTGTTCCTGGCGGCCGCACAGGCGCTGGGGGTCGCGCCCCATCGCTGCGCCGTGGTCGAAGACAGCGAGCCCGGCATGGAGGCCGGCCTGCGTGCGGGCATGCGGGTCTTCGCCGTGCGCACCGTCCAGCCGATGCCGCCCGCCCTGGCCGACCGGATCCATCAGCTGGATCGGCTGGAGGACCTGCTCGATCTCGTGCCCACGGGGACGGGGGCATGAGCCTGGCGACCCACATCGACCTGATCGATGTCACCGGTCCGATCTACCTGCTGATCGGCGCCGGCTATGTGGCCGTGCGTCGGGGAGCTGGTCGAGAACGTGGTGGTGATCCCGCTGGGGCTGATGCTGGCCGATGCCCGCACCGGCCACAGCCGGCGCGAGTCCTTGCGTCTGACGCTCAAGGCCTTGATGCACAACCCCATGATCCTGGGCATCCTGGCCGGCCTGCTGGTGTCCGCGCTGGATCTGGGCCTGCCGGGGCCGGTGGACAAGGCCCTGGGGATGCTGGCGGGCGGCTCGGCCGCCACGGCGCTGTTGTTCGCCTCCGTGCCGATGATGAGCATCTACCCGGTGCTTGGCCAGCGCTTCGGGCACGAGAAGCTGTGCGCCGGTGCGCTGCTGGCCGCCGCGCTGCCGCACCTGATCGTCCACGGCCCGCGCTGAGGCGTCAGCAGTTGCCCTTCTTGGCCTGGCCCGGCGGCCTCGGTCGGTGCGACTCCAGGGGATTCGCAGGTGCCCCGCCGGTGCGCACACTGGTTGGTGTGCGGCTTATGTCTCGGTCCCCGGACTTCGATCGGAGCGGCAGACGCTCTTGCGCATCAGCCCGATCACGCTGAGGCTCAGGTCGCTGCAGGGCCGGACCCGGCAGGCCAGCACCCGGCCGCAGCGCTCGTCCTCCTCGCTGACATGGTCGCGGCTCATGACCCGCGAGGCATAGCGGCCGTCGCGGATCTGCACCTTGCAGACCCCGCAGCCGCCATTGCGGCAGCCCACCGGAATGCCCTTGCGGCCCAGGGCCTCCATGCCCTCCAGCAGCGAGCGGGTGTCGGCGCAGCGGTAGGTCTCGCCGGTGTCTTCGATGCGTACCGCAAAGCGTGCGGCCGCGGGCGTGCTCATCGCCATGAGGCTGTCTCCTGTCTCTGTCTGTCTGTTTTTCTGGCGGGAAGATAGCCAGATCCGCTCCCGGCTGTCCAATACCGAAAAGGTCCGCCGCGATGCCCGGCGGGTATGCCGCTCAGACCGAGCGGAACAGCGGACTGCGCACCCGCTGGGCGTCGGCGGCCGACAGGAATTGCTCGGTGTGGATGTCGCGCTCGAACAGCCGGCCCTGCATCAGCGTCGACACCGCCGCCTCCACCATCGCCGGCGGGCCGCAGAGATAGGCCTTCAGGCCGCGGAAGTCGCCGTCGAACAGGTCGCGTGCGGCCTCGTGCGCCCAGCCGCGCAGGCCGCGCCAGGCGCTGCCCTCGGGCTCGTGCGAGAGCACCGGCAGGTAGCGCAGCCGCGCCGGATCGGCCTCGGCGCGCGCGATCCAGTCCTCGTGCTCGTAGAGCTCCTCGCGGCAGCGCTGGCCGACCACCAGCGTGATCGGCGGGCCGTCGCCCTGTTCGAGCAGCTCCAGGATCATGCTGCGCGGGCTGGCCAGGCCGGAGCCGCCGGCGATGAAGAGCATCGGCCGCGCCGCCGAGGTGCGCACGAAGAAGCGGCCGTAGGGCCCGGCGAGATCGAGCGTCATGCCCGGGCGCAGCGTGTCGTGCAGCCAGCCGGTGCCCGCGCCGCCGGGCACGCGGCGCACCTGCAGCGCGATGCGCGCCCCGTCGCGCGAGAGCGACGGCGGCGACGCGATCGAGAAGGCGCGCCGCGCCGCCAGCCCCGGGATCGCCAGGTTGATGTACTGGCCGGCCTGGAAGGCTATCGGCCGGTCCAGCTGCAGCGTCAGGCCCAGGATGGTGGGCGTCAGCGCCTGGCGGGCCAGCACGGTGGCGCGGAAGTCCTCGACCGGGATGACGCGCGCGTCGGCGTCGATCTCCAGATCGGCCTCGATCACCGCGTCGGACTGCAGCGTCGCGCAGCAGGCCAGCGTCCGGCCCTCCTCGCGCTCGAAGTCCATCAGCGCGAAGGGCGAGGCCTCGCCGTGGTCGACCTCGCCGTCGAGCACGCGCACCTTGCAGGTGGCGCACAGCCCGTGGCAGCAGGCGTGGGGCAGCCAGAGGCCGGCGCGCAGGCAGGCGTCCAGCACGGTCTGGTCCGGCGCGACCTCCAGGGTCTGGCCGGTCGGTTCGATGCGCAGCTCGAAGCTCATGGGACGGTCTCCTGGACGTGATCAGAAGGCCGCGCCGGCCAGGCCCGGGAGCTGCGGCGTGCGCAGGCGCAGCGAGGTCTTGTGGCCGAGGCCGTTGGCCGCCAGGCTCGCCGCCGGGTCCGGCGTGAAGGGCTGGCCGCCGCGCAGCCATTCCACCT
>JAUPTP010000165.1 GCA_030918015.1 Pseudomonadota bacterium | reverse complement strand
TTTTCTTCGTCAGGCTCGTAACGCGAGCCGCCGATCAGCTTCTTGTACTCGTTGGACTTGAAGTCCGACAGGCGCACGATGACCGGCTTGGGCCAGAAGGCCGCGGCGATGGTGGCGATGCCCTCGGTCAGCTTGTCGACATAGAAGGCGCGCGGGCTGGCGTGGCCGCGGGCCACCGACTCGACCGCCTTCTTCAGGTCCTGGTCGATGTTCGGGTAGTCGAGGATCGCCTTCGGATGGACGCCGATGTTGTTGTTGATGATGAACTCGAGGCGGGCCAGGCCGACGCCGGAGTTCGGCATCTGGCAGAAGTCGAAGGCCAGCTGCGGGTTGCCGACGTTCATCATGATCTTGACCGGCGAGTACGGCAGCTCGCCGCGCTGCACCTCGCTGACCTCCATCTCGAGCAGGCCGTCGTAGATGTAGCCGGTGTCGCCTTCCGAGCAGGCGACCGTGACCAGCTGGCCGTCCTTGAGCAGCTCGGTGGCGTCGCCGCAGCCGACCACCGCCGGGATGCCCAGCTCGCGGGCGATGATCGCCGCGTGGCAGGTGCGCCCGCCGCGGTTGGTGACGATGGCCGCCGCGCGCTTCATCACCGGCTCCCAGTTCGGGTCGGTCATGTCGGTGACCAGCACGTCGCCGGGCTGCACCCGCTCCATCTCGGAGATCGAGTGGACCAGGCGGACCGGGCCGGTGCCGATCTTCTGGCCGATCGCGCGGCCTTCAGCCAGCACGACGCGGTCGCCGCCCTTGAGCTTGTAGCGGTGCTCGACCTTGCCGGCGGCCTGGCTCTTCACCGTCTCGGGACGGGCCTGCAGGATGTAGAGCTGGCCGTCGACGCCGTCCTTGCCCCACTCGATGTCCATCGGGCGGCCGTAGTGCTGCTCGATGATCAGCGCGTAGCGGCCCAGCTGCGTGACCTCCTCGTCGGTCAGCGAGTAGCGGTTGCGCAGCTCAGGCGGCGTGTCGGTGGTCTTGACCAGCTTCTTCGTGGCGGCCTTTTCCTCCGGCGTGGCGAACTCCATGCGGATCAGCTTGGAGCCGAGGTTGCGGCGGATGACCGCGGACTTGCCGCGCTGCAGCGCCGGCTTGTGGACGTAGAACTCGTCCGGGTTGACCGCGCCCTGCACCACCGTCTCGCCCAGGCCGTAGCTGGAGGTGATGAAGACCACGTCCTGGAAGCCCGACTCGGTGTCCATCGTGAACATCACGCCGGCCGCACCCAGATCCGAGCGCACCATGCGCTGGATGCCGGCCGACAGCGCCACATCAGCATGCGCGAAGCCCTTGTGCACGCGGTAGGAGATCGCGCGGTCGTTGTAGAGCGACGCGAACACTTCCTTGATCTTGTGCAGCACGTCCTCGATGCCGACGACGTTCAGGAAGGATTCCTGCTGGCCGGCGAAGGAGGCGTCGGGCAGATCCTCGGCAGTGGCCGACGAGCGCACCGCGAAGGACGCCTCCGGGCTGCCTTCGGTCAGGCGAGCGAACTCGGCACGGATCGCCGCCTCGAGGTCGGCCGGGAACGGCGCGTCCTCGACCCAGCGGCGGATCTCGGCGCCGGCTTCGGCCAGCGCGCGCACATCGTCGGTGTCCAGATTGTCGAGACGGGCGTTGATCTTGCCGGTCAGGTCGCTGGCCGTCAGGAACTCGCGGAAGGCATGAGCGGTCGTGGCGAAGCCGCCGGGCACGCGAACGCCCGAGGCCGCCAGCTGGCTGATCATTTCACCGAGAGAGGAATTCTTGCCGCCGACCGTGTCGACGTCGGTCATCCGCAGCTGCTCGAACGGGACGACCAGGGCGGTTTCCAGTGGGTTGGAAGACATGACAAAGCTCCATGATGTAGAAAAACCGGGGCGTGATGGCCGGACCGATCCCCGCGGCGCAGAAGGCAGCTCGGGCAGACGGGATCGGTGCAGGCGCGGCCCGGCACCCGACGCGGGTGTCGTCGTTCCGGGTGGGCGTGGGCGGGGCGGCGCTGCATGGCAGATCAGGCGAATTGGCGGCCATTCTAGGGTCATCCGCGCCTATGATGTACCCGACTTGTACCCTTAAGCATCAATACGCACGCGCTCATGCCCAACCGCACAGTCTTCTTCATCTCCGACGGCACCGGCATCACGGCCGAGACCTTCGGCAAGTCGATCCTGGCCCAGTTCGCGACCAAGCCGCGTCATGTCCGGCGTCCCTTCATCGACACCGAGGACAAGGCCCAGCAGGTGGCGCGCGAAATCAACGAGACCGCCCTGCAGGAAGGCGTGAGGCCGATCGTGTTCATCACGCTGGCCAACGAGCGGGTGCGCGAGCGGCTGACCGCCGAGGCCAATGCGCTGGTGCTCGACATGTTCCGCACCTTCGTCGAGCCGATCGAGGCCGAGCTGGGCATGAAGAGCAACCACCGCGTCGGGCGCTTCTCCGACGTCGCCAAGAGCCAGGAGTACCACGACCGCATCGAGGCGATCAACTTCTCGCTGGCGCACGACGACGGCCAGTCGGCGCGCAACCTGACCGAGTCCGACGTGATCCTGGTGGGGGTGAGCCGCTGCGGCAAGACGCCGACCTCGCTCTATCTGGCAATGCAGCACGGCATCAAGGCCGCCAACTGCCCGCTGATCCCCGAGGACTTCGAGCGCGGCCGGCTGCCCTCGATGCTGCTGCCGCACCGCCACAAGTGCTTCGGCCTGACGATCGATGCCGACCGGCTCAGCCAGATCCGCAACGAGCGCCGCCCGGGCAGCAAGTACGCCGCGCTGGAGAACTGCCGCTACGAGATCAACGAGGCCGAGGCGATGATGAAGCGCGAGGGCATCTCGTGGCTGTCGTCGACCCACAAGTCGATCGAGGAGATCGCCACCACCGTCCTGCGCGACCTGCACCCGGACCGGCTGATCTACTGAGCGGCCGGGGTGCTAGCGGCGCGCCTGGCGCGCCGACTCGTACAGGCAGATCGCGGTGGCTGCGGCCACGTTGAGCGACTCCTCGCCGCCGGGCTGCGGGATCGTCACCGTCAGCGCGCAGCGCGCCATCAGCTCCGGCCCCACGCCCTGACCTTCGTGGCCGAAGACCCAGGCGCAGGGCGCGGGCAGCGCCAGCCGGTCGATCGCGGACTCGGCATGCGAGCTGGTGGCCACCAGCGGCACCGCCAGCGCGTCCAGGTCGGCCGGCGCCAGCGCCTCGACCAGATGCAGCGCGAAATGCGCGCCCATGGCCGCGCGCAGCACCTTCGGCGACCACAGCGCCGCGCTGCCCTTCATCGCCAGCACCTGGCGCACGCCCAGTGCCGCGGCGCTGCGCAGGATGGTGCCGACGTTGCCGGGATCCTGCAGCCGGTCCAGCACCACGGTGGCCACGCCCGCCAGCGGCTGCTGGCCCGCCGAGGGCAGATCGATCAGGAAGCCGATCGGCGCGGGCGACTCCAGCGAGCTGATCTCGGGCAGCAGCACGTCGTCGATCACGACGATCTCGGCGGCCTGCAGCGCCAGCTCGCGCGGGCCCGGCTGCAGCCAGGCCGAGGCCCCGACCACCGCGCAGGCCCCCTGGCCCCCGCGGGCGAGAAAGGCGCGCGCCAGGTGGTCGCCCTCGAGCCAGACCTGGCCGAGGCGACGCGCCGCACCGGGGTCGCGCGCGAGCCGGTGCAGCGTCTTGACCAGCGCATGCGCGCGCGAGCTGATGAGGCGGGGTTCTTTCATCGGGAAGCGTGTTCGAGCTCGGCGCGGCGCACCGGGGCGTAGGAGCGGCGGTGCTGCTCGCAGGGCCCGAGGCGATGGAGCGCGTCGAGATGGGCTGCGGTCGGATAGCCCTTGTGGACATCGAAGCCGTAGCCGGGGTGGAGGACATGCAGCTCGGCGCAGAGCCGGTCGCGGTGGACCTTGGCCAGGATGGAGGCGGCCGAGATGGCCGCGACCTTGGCATCGCCCTTGACGATCGCCTCGGCCGGGATGCGCAGCGTGGGGATGCGGTTGCCGTCGACCAGCACCTTGACCGGGCGCAGGCGCAGGCCCTCGACCGCGCGGCGCATCGCCAGCATCGTCGCGTGCAGGATGTTGAGCCGGTCGATCTCCTCGACGCTGGCCTCGGCGATGCAGAAGGCCAGCGCCTTGGCGCGGATCTCGTCGAACAGGCGCTCGCGCCGGCGGGCAGTCAGCGCCTTGGAATCCCCCAGGCCGCTGATGGGCTGCAGCTCGTCGAGGATGACGGCCGCGGCCACCACCGAGCCGGCCAGCGGCCCGCGCCCGGCCTCGTCCACGCCGGCCACCAGGCCGGGACGATCGAAGCTGAAGGAGAACTGCGCCGGCGCGGCCGCAGCCTCGTCAGCGGCCGAGAACCTGCGCGACGGCATCGCTGGCCCGGTGCGCCGTGTCCTGGCGCAGCAGATGATGAAGCTCGGCGAAGCGCTGGCCCACGCCCTCGCAGCGCGAGGGGCTGTCGAGCCACTGCTGCGCGGCCTTGGCCACCGATTCGGGCGTGCAGGAGTCCTGCAGCAGCTCCGGCACGACGAAGCCGCGCAGCAGGATGTTGGGCAGGCCCACCCAGGGCTGGTAGGCCATGCGCTGCATCCGGAGCCACGACAGCCAGTGCATGTTGTAGGTGATGACCATCGGCCGCTTGAACAGCGCCGCCTCCAGCGTGGCGGTGCCGCTGGCGATCAGCGTCAGGTCGCAGGCGGCCAGCGCCTCGTGCGAGCGGCCGTCGATCACCTGCAGATCGAACTGGCCGGCGAACCTGGCCACCATCGGATCGAGCAGGTCGCGCACGCCGCGCATGGCCGGCAGCACGAAGCGCAGGCCGGGGTTGTCGCGCGCCAGGCGCGCCGCCGCGCCCAGCAGGGCCGGGGCGATGTGGCGCACCTCGCCGCGCCGGCTGCCCGGCAGCAGCGCGATCACGCGGGCATCCAGCGGCAGGCCCAGCGCGGTGCGCGCGGCCTCGCGCGGCACCTCCAGCGGGATCGCGTCGGCCAGCGGATGGCCGACATAGGTCGCGGCGATGCCCGCGCGCTGGTAGATCTCCGGCTCGAAGGGGAACAGGCACAGCACATGGTCGACCGCCTCGCGGATCTTGTGGATCCTCCCGCCCCTCCAGGCCCAGATCGACGGGCTGACGAAGTGGATGGTCTTCGTGCCGGCCTTCTTCAGCCGCGCCTCCAGGCCGAGGTTGAAGTCGGGCGCGTCGACCCCGATGAAGGCGTCGGGGCGCTCCTTGAGCAGGCGATCACCCAGCTCGGCGCGCAGCGCGAACAGCCGGCGCAGCCGCAGCAGCAGCTCCAGGCTGTAGCCGTGCACCGCCAGCAGGTCGTAGTTCCACCAGGCGTCGAAGCCCTGGGTCTGCATCTGCGGGCCGCCCAGCCCGAAGGACTGCAGCGCCGGCCAGCGCTGCTTCAGCCCGCCCAGCAGCAGCTGGGCGAGCAGGTCGCCGGAGGGCTCGCCGGCCACCATGCCCAGGCGCGGATCGCTCGTCGTCATCGTCGATCCGTCAGCGCACGATGCCCCGGCCGGCCGAGGCCAGGAAGTCGAGCATCATCGCGATGTCGGCCTCGGCCTCGGGATGCTCGGCGCGCAGCGTCTCGATCTCGGCGCGGGCGGCCTCCAGCGTCAGGCCCTTGCGGTAGAGCGCGCGGTACATCTGCTTGACGGCCAGGATGCGCTCCGGGCCGAAGCCGCGGCGCTTCAGGCCTTCCTGGTTGAAGCCGTGCGCCTCGCAGGGGTTGCCCGCCACCATCACGAAGGGCGGCACGTCCTGCGCGATGCGCGAGGCGAATCCCGCCATCGCATGCGCGCCGACCCGGCTGAACTGGTGCACGCCGGTGAGTCCCCCGAGGATCGCCCAGTCGCCCACCCGCACATGCCCGGCCAGCGTGGTGACGTTGGCCATGATGGTGTGGCTGCCGATGCGGCAGTCGTGCGCGACATGCACATAGGCCATGATCCAGTTGTCG
>JAUPTP010000164.1 GCA_030918015.1 Pseudomonadota bacterium | reverse complement strand
CGTCGGCGCCCAGGCAGCCGATCAGCAGGTGCGAGTGGGGATGGTCGTTGGCCTCCTCCTCGCTGATCTCGCCTTCCTCGACCAGGCGCTGCACCAGCGAATGGTCGAAGGTCCGCATCATCATCGATGGGCCGCGGAACACGTACACCCGCGAGTCGCCGGCATGGATGATGTGGCACTGCCGGTCCGGCAGCACCAGCGCGGCGGCGATGGTGCTGTGGGGCTCCTGCTCCGAGGTGATCGCGGTCAGGCGGATCATCTGGTGCGACTCGAGCACGATGCGCTTGAGCAGGTCGGATGCAGGCTCGCGGCTGGGCACGAAGCGCTCGAAGAGCTGGCGAGCGATCAGCAGGACCTGGTCCGCCGCCTTGCGTCCGCCACTCTTGCCCCCCATGCCATCGGCCAGGATGAGCAGGAGGCAGCCGGGAACACGCGGGTGGGAGAAGATCTCCACCTGATCCTGTTGGTAAAGACGGTCACCACGGTCGATGCCAGTCGCCGCGGCCATCCGATATCCAGGGGAGTCGGGATTCATGCGAAAACTATAATCGCTCCTTGCAATTTTTCCTGTTGATGATGCACGCGGATGGAAGATAACCTGCATTCTCCGCAGCGCCGGCTGATCGAATTGCGCATCGAACATGCCGATCTCGACAGTCTGGTCGACAGGATCGTGCACGATGCACCTGTCGACGAGCTGCTGCTGCGCCGCCTGAAGAAGCGGCGACTGGCCCTGCGCGACATGATCGCGCGCCTCGAGATCGCGCTCGAGCCGCCCGAACCCGCATGACCGCCGCCCTGCCTGACGAGGCCTGTCCGCCGGACGAGGCCTTCGCGTTGCGTGCCGAAGTGGCGCGCGCCTTTGCCGTGGACGGCGATCTGGCGCGGCTGGATGCGCGCTTTCTTCCGCGTCCCGGCCAGACCCGTCTGGCCGACGCGGTGGCTCAGGCGCTGGACTCGCGCGACGTGCTGGTGGCCGAGGCCGGCACGGGCGTCGGCAAGACCTATGCCTACCTGGTGCCGCTGCTGCTGTCGGGCCTGCGCGCGATGGTCAGCACCGCGACCAAGAGCCTGCAGGACCAGCTCTTCCTGCGCGATCTGCCGCGGCTGGCGCGCCTGTTCGGGCTGCCGGTGCAGGTGGCGCTGCTCAAGGGGCGCGCGTCCTATCTGTGCCTGCACCGTCTGACGCTGGCGCGCCAGGCGCCCGAGCCGCTCGATGTCTTCGCGCTGCGCCAGCTCGCCCGCATCGAGACCTGGTCGCAGGGCACGCGCAGCGGCGATCTGGCCGAGGTCGAGGGGCTGGACGAGCGCTCGGCGGTCATCCCGCTGGTGAGCTCGACGCGCGACAACTGCCTGGGCGCCGACTGCCCGTCCTGGCGGCAATGCCATGTGGTGCAGGCCCGGCGCGAGGCGATGCAGGCCGACATCGTCGTCGTCAACCACCACCTGTTCTTTGCCGACCTGACGCTGCGCGACACCGGCATGGCCGAGCTGCTGCCCAGCGTCGATGCGGTGGTCTTCGACGAGGCGCACCAGCTCAACGAGGCGGGCGTGCAGTTCCTGGGGCGCACGCTGGCGAGCGCGCAGCTGCTGGACTTCGGCCGCGACCTGCTCGCGGCCGGGCTGACGCAGGCGCGCGGCTTCGGGCCGTGGCGCGAGCTGGCGGCGCGCTGCGAGCTGGCCGCCCGCGAGCTGCGTCTGGCCTGCGCCGGGCCGACCCGCGCCAGCGTGCGGCTGCGCTGGGAGGAGCGCGCCGGCCAGGCGCCGTTCGACGAGGCGCTGGCCCGCGTGGCCCAGGTCGCGGCCGAGGCCATCGAGCACCTGGCGGCGGTCGAGGCGGCCGGCCCGGACCTGCAGCGGCTGCTCGAGCGCGCTCGCTCGCTGGCCTCGCGGGCCGAGGGGTTCGCCGGTCCGCCCGAGTCGGGTCGGGTGCGCTGGATCGAGGCCGGCGCGCACCAGGCTCGGCTGACCGAATCGCCCCTGGATGTGCGCGAGACGCTGCGCGCGCAGGTCGAGGCTGGTCGCCGGGCCTGGATCTTCACCTCGGCGACGCTGGGCGACGAGCCCGGCCTGGGCTGGTTCACCCGCCGCGCCGGGCTGGAGGAAGCGCGCACGCTGCAGGTGGCGAGTCCCTTCGACTACGCCGGCCGGTCGCGCCTGTACGTGCCGCGGCAGTTCCCCAAGCCGGTCGATCCGCGCCATCCCGACGAGGTGGCGGCCCTGGCGGCGCGCTGCGTGCAGACGCTGGGCGGGCGCACCTTCGTGCTGACGACCACGCTGCGCGCGCTGCAGCGCATCGGCGAGGGCCTGCGCGCGCGGCTGCAGGGCCAGGGCCTCGAGGTGCTGATGCAGGGCGAGGGCCCGAAGCGCGCGCTGCTGGCGCAGTTTCTGGCGCGCCCGCGCGCGGTGCTGGTGGGCTCGCACAGCTTCTGGGAGGGCATCGACGTGCCGGGCGACGCGCTGCAGTGCGTCATCATCGACAAGCTGCCGTTCCCGCCGCCGAACGATCCGCTGGCCGAGGCGCGCAGCCGCGCGATCGAGGCCGAGGGCGGCAACGCCTTCTCGGACCATTTCGTGCCGGAGACGGCGATCGCGCTGAAGCAGGGCGCCGGGCGGCTGATCCGCAGCGAGAGCGACCGCGGCCTGCTGGTGGTCGGCGACAGCCGCCTGGTGCAGATGGGCTACGGGCGACGGCTGCTGGCGGCGCTGCCGCCGATGACCCGGCTGGAGACCGAGGCCGAGGCGCTGGCCTGGCTGGGCGCGCTGGCCAGCCCGACCGACGAGCCGCCGCCGGGCGGCGTCGGGCCGGTCTGAGCGCGCCGGCGCCGCGGGCGCATCACCACAGGCGCCAGAAGCGGTCCGGCTTGTTGTCCTCGAGGCTGCGCTCGAGCCAGGCGCTGCGCGGGTTGGTGGTCTTCAGGACGCGGCGGGCGTCGTCGCGCAGGTCGGTCATGCCGAGCTTGTCGTAGCTGGCGGCCATCAGGAACAGCGCCTCCTCGGCGGCGGGCACGCCGCGGAAGTCCTGCAGCGCCTGCTGCGCGCGGTTGGCCGCGGCCAGGTAGGCGCCGCGCAGGTAGTAGTAGCGCGCCACATGGACCTCGTGGGCGGCCAGCGAGTTGATGATGTACTTCATCCGCACGCGGGCATCCGGCGCGTACTTCGACTCGGGGAAGCGCTCGACCAGGGTCTTGAAGCTCTGGTAGGCGTCGCGCGAGGCCTGCTGGTCGCGCTCGGACAGATCCTGCTGCGAGACGTTGCCCAGCAGGCCGAGGTCGTCGTTGAAGTTGATCAGGCCCTGCAGGTAGTGGGCATAGTCGGCGGCCGGGCTGGTCGGGTGCAGCTTCATGAAGCGCTCGACCACCGCCAGGGCGCGCGCGGTTTCCTTCTGCTTGTAGAGCAGGTAGGCCTGCTCGAGCTGGGCCTGCTGGGACAGCAGCGTGCCGGCGGCGCGGCCCTCGAGGCGCTCGTAGAGCTGGGCAGCGCGGTCGTACGAGCCGGCGGCCGCTTCCTCGCGGGCCTCTTCGTACAATTTCGAGATGCTCTTGCCGTCGTCGAGGTCCTTCGGAGCCGAGGCGCAGCCGCCGAGCAGCAGGACCGTCACGGTCGCGAGAGCGGCCAGGGCGGGGCGCAGGGCCGGGGTCGGGCGATGCAGGGGCATGATGGCGTGGCCGTTTCCTCTCGGGCCGGCCGGACAATGGATTCAGGACGTGAATTATATGAACGGGGCCGATGGCCTGGATGCGGCCCCGGCGGCCGCCATCGTCGGCGACGAGGCCGGCGAGAGCGAACTCTTCGAGACCCGCGTGCTGCAGGTCGCGCAGGACGCGCACGGGCTGCGGCTCGACAAGTGGCTGGCGGGGGTGGCGCCGGAGTTCTCGCGCAGCCACCTGCAGGGGCTGATCGCGCAGGGGCTGGTGCGCAGCGCCGGCCGGGTGCTCGAGAGCGCCTCGCGCAAGGTCGCCGCCGGCCAGCGCATCGAGGTCGAGCTGCGGCCGACCGCGCAGAGCAGCGCCTTCCGCCCCGAGCCGATTCCGCTGTCGGTGCTGCACGAGGACGCCGATCTCCTGGTGGTCGACAAGCCGGCGGGCATGGTGGTGCATCCGGCCGCCGGCAACTGGTCGGGCACGCTGCTCAATGCGCTGCTGGCGCGCGATCCGGCCTCGGCGCAGCTGGCGCGCGCGGGCATCGTTCACCGGCTGGACAAGGACACCTCCGGGCTGATGGTGGTGGCGCGCACGCTGCGCGCGCAGACCGAGCTGGTGCGCGCGATCGCCGCGCGCGAGGTGCACCGCGAGTATGTCGCGCTGGTGCACGGCCTGCTGCCCGAGGCGCCCTTCAGCGTCGAGGCGCCGATCGGCCGCGACCCGGTCTCGCGGGTGAAGATGGCGGTGGTGGCCGGCGGCAAGCCCGCGCGCACCGACGTCATGCCGCTGGCCACGGCGGTGATCGAGGGGCGGCGCTATGGTGCGGTGCGCTGTCGGCTGCACACCGGCCGCACCCACCAGATCCGGGTGCACCTGGCCAGCCGCGGCCTGCCGCTGATCGGCGACACGATCTACGGCGGTCGCCCCGAGCTGGGCCTGACGCGCCAGGCGCTGCATGCGGTGCGGCTCGGCCTGCGGCACCCGGTCAGCGGCCTGGAGATGGTGTTCGAATCCACGCTCGCCGCCGATCTTCAGGCCGCCTGGTCGCGCATTGTTCCGCGCTGAGATGGCCGGGGGCGCGCGGCTCGCGCTAGAATGCGCTCCAGCATGAGGTCACCTGTCCCCCGCGACCTCCCGACATGCCGCCGCCCGCACCCGGGCCGGCCCCCCGCCCTGAAGTGAACTGCCTGCCGCGCCGGACCGCTCCCGGAGCGGCTGCCAAGGTTTCCGACACCATCGATCGATGAATACCCGGGATGCCCGCCGCGTCCTCGAGACGGCGCTCATCTGCGCGCAGCAGCCCCTGCCGGTGCGGGAGCTGCGCAGCCTGTTCGACGGGCAGCTTGGCGCCGACACGGTGCGCATGCTGCTCGACGAGCTGGCGCGCGACTGCGAGGGCCGCGGCATCGAGCTGGTGTGCGTGGCCGGGGGCTGGCGCTACCAGAGCCGGCCGGAGATGCACCGGTACCTGGAGCGCATGCAGCCCGAGCGGCCGCCGCGCTACTCGCGCGCGGTGCTGGAGACGCTGGCGATCATCGCCTACCGTCAGCCGGTCACCCGGGGCGACATCGAGGAGATCCGCGGCGTGACCGTGGGCACGCAGATCATCCGCCAGCTCGAGGAACGCGGGTGGATCGACGTGATCGGACATCGCGAGGGGCCGGGCCGCCCGGCCCTCTACGCGACGACGAAGCAGTTCCTCGACGATCTGGGGCTCAGGTCCCTCGATCAGTTGCCTTCGCTGGAAGCGAACCTGCCGGACAGGCTCGCCGACACCCTGGCCACGGCCTCCGACAGCGAGGCGTCGGCCGTCACCCTTTCTTCCGAGGCCTGAGGCCCACCATGAACGACAACCAGGAAAACAACGCGGCCGTGTCGGCTGATCTGCCGGCGGCCGAGGCCCCGAAGAAGCGCCGTGCGCCACGCAAGACCGCGGCCACCGCCGTCGTCGAGACGGCGGCCGCGCCGGCCGATGCCGTGGCCGAAGAGGCCGCGCCGAAGAAGCGACGCACGACGCGCAAGGCCGCTGTCGCCGAGGCGGGCGAGGCCGTGGCGGCCGAGAGCGCCCCGAGCGAATCCGCCCCGGCAGCCGAAGAGGCGCCCCGCAAGCGTCGGGCCCCGCGCAAGACGGCCGAGGCCGAGGCTCAGGCCCCGTCGGCGATCGAGCCGGCCGTGGTCGAAGCGATGGCCGAGGCTCCGGTCGCGCCCGATCCGGTGACGGCCGCGCCGGCCGAGTCCGCGGACGGCACCCCGGAGGGTGAATCCGGCGAGGCGGGCGAGGGCGGTGACCGCCG
>JAUPTP010000163.1 GCA_030918015.1 Pseudomonadota bacterium | reverse complement strand
CTGCTCCACCAGGCCGCTGGCCTCGATGGTGCCGCTGTTGTTGACCACCCCGCCCTGGAGCCGGTCGAGGGCCTGGGCCGACAGGATCACCCGCCCGCCCGGCGCCAGCACCGCATGCCGGTTCTCGACCAGCGCCTGCAGGCTCGTGGCCTCGACGCGCACCCCGGTCAGCGCCTGATCGGTGCCGAACTGCAGCTCGAAGGCCTGGCCTGCCGCCAGCGCCACCGTTCCCAGCCGGGCCACGATGGTGCCGGTGTTGCGCACCTCGGGCGCCAGCAGCGCGATGTAGCCCCTGAGATCGGCCTGCAGCAGCCCCTCGTTGACCACGCCGCCGGCAGCGTCGCTGAACCGATTGCTGCCGGCCATGAAAGCGTCCGTGCCGATCGTGCCGGTCGTGGCCACCAGGCCCCCGACCTCCACGCTGGCCGACGGCGAGAAATAGATGCCGGCCGGGTTGCTCAGGAACACCTGCCCGTTGGCGCTGATGCGTCCGAAGATCTGGCTCGCATTCGTGTCGAGCACCCGGTTGAGCGTGACGCTCGAGGTCGAGGGCTGCTGGAAGGTCACCTGCGCCTGGCTGCCGACGTTGAAGGTCGCCCAGTCGATGGTGGCGCGGGCGCTGCCCTGCTGCACGGTCAGGGTCGCGCCCGACGTGCTCAGGCTGGCCTGACCGGCCACCACGCTGCCTCCGGTGGGCAGCTCGGTCGCGCCCGGCGCGGCCTGGGCCCAGCCCGCGCTCACCAGGGCGGCGGCCACCGCAGTCATCACCAGACGACCGATGCCGCGGGCCGACCGCCCCGAAGCGGCCGTGCCGACCGCGCGGCCCGTGCGGGTGGCGCCCGCGCTCACGCTCCGGTCCACTTCCGAGACCGCCACCCAGGCGCCCAAGGCTTCGTTATAGACCGTGCGATGAACCTTGTTCATGGGAATGCTCCAGATGCTTGTCTTGTTCAGAACGACAGGGCGGCGCTGAGCCAGAAACGGTCACGGGCCAGCGTGCCGTCCTGGTCTCGCCCGCTGGCCAGGGCGGCGGGGTTCTCCCCTTCACGCCGTGCCCAGGTGACTTTCAGGTTCAGGCTGGGCACCGGCGACCAGGCCAGCGACAGGCCATGTCCGCGCAGGCTGTAGGTGTTGACCGCTGCGGCCCCGGCAAAGTCGTTGTTGCGGTTGACCGTGACGCGGCCCCAGTCATGGAAGGCGCTGGCCGACCAGCTCGGCCCGAAGCGCTTGCGCAGCTCCAGCCGCAGCAGCTGCCCCTCCGAGCCGCCGGCCTCGCTCGTCGGATAGGCCCGCACACCGTCCGCGCCGCCCAGGAAGAACTTCTCCGACGAATCGAGGTTCTTCGTCGCCCGCTGGCCGGAGTACTGGCCATGCAGCGAGAGGTCGTGGTCCAGCATCTGCAGGCGCGAGACCTGCCAGCGCACCCGGCCGTACTGGCCTTGCGTGCGCGTGGTCAGCGCATCGCTGGCCTGCGACGGCGAGCCGCTCAGGTCCACCCGGCCGCGCACCCAGTCGAGCCGCAGCTCGCTGGCGCCACCGCGCCCCCAGTCGTCATAGAGATTGCCGTTGAGCGCCACCGCCCAGGCGTCGACGCCGTGATCGCTGACCACGTCCGCGCCCGAGCGGTTGTCGAAGCGGTTCTGGTCATAGCGCAGATTCAGGAACAGGTTCTGCTGCCGCGAGCGCAGCAGCGGATACACCGCGTTCACGCCGGCGCTGTTCGAGCGGCCCCGCGCGTCCAGCGCCGCAAATTCGTCGGCCGTGAGCCGGTAGCGGAAATGCGAGGCCTGCACCCCCACCCGCCAGCCCTCCGACCCGACCGGCACGCTGTAGTCCAGACGCAGGTAGTCGCTGCCCTCGGTGTGCACCAGGCTGGCCTGGGCCTGGTCGCCGATGCGGGCCGGGCTGTTGAGGGCGGCCGTCACGCCCAGCCGGGTGCGCCCGGTCGAATGCGAGCCCAGGTTGTCCAGGCTGACCCGGCCCAGCAGCCGCTCGCCATCGGCCGCCCGCAGCACCAGATCGGTCTGGTTCGGAGCGCTGCCGCGCTGCAGCACGCCCGCCACCGCCACCCCCGGCAGATCTCCGGCCAGCAGCAGCGCGCGCTCCAGCGCCGGCGCGCTCACGGGCGCCTGCTCCGGCTGCCCGGCCTGCACGTAGGCCTTCAGCTGCTCGACCGGCACCAGAGTCGGGACCTCACCCTCGACCAGCACCTGCCCGAAGACCGCCTCCTGGATCTGCAGCGTCACCACGCCGTCCAGGATGTCCTGCCGGGGCAGACTCACACGCACGACCCAGCCCGCCTCGCGATAGGTACGAGCCACCACGGCCGCAGCTTCCTGCAGGCGAGCGAAGTCCAGCGGGCGTCCCAGATAGTCAGCCAGCACCGGCTCGAGCTGCTCACGCCCCAGCAGCGTGTTGCCAGAGAAATCGAACCGACGCACCGTGACCTGCACGCCCGAAGCGGCACGATCATCCTGGGATGAGGCCTTCTCGTCACTGGGCCCGCGTGCAGGCAACTCGATCTCCTTGCCAGACTCGACTTGCCTGAGCAGGGCGCCCGCATCCGGCACGGTCTGGGCCTGGGCAGCCAGCGACAGCAACCCGAACAGCAGCCCCCCCATCTGAAATGCCGGACCACTGCGAAGGACATGGTCGTCTCGACGACCCAAGCAGAAATTCACGTTCATGAATAACCTTGAAATACATTCAAAGATATATCCCCTGAACAACACGGATATTTAGTTCCAGGGGCACCATAAAAAACCATTTTGCTCGCGGCCGGCAGTCATGAATCAATCATGGAAATGCCAACCCGTTGCATATCGAGCGCGTTCCCATGCTGTCTCTCCCCTCTCCCTGCGTCCATCCCCGCAGTCCGGGGGAGCAGGCGAAATAGATCCCGTTCCACGAGGCAAAAAACCTCACTGTCACGCCCCAAAACACCTGGATACGACAGGTACCCGTGAAATATTGCCGACCTATGCCAACGCACATGATGCAGCGAGCACCATGGCAAGCCGTGAAATATTCCGTACCCGTTGTGGCGGAGGGCCCAATTTCCTCGTCCATCCCGAGAACAGCGGGCTCCTCCAGAAAAATCGATGACAGAGATCAAGACACATCATTCAAATGATCATCATCATCGAACAAACCATTTTCCTCTCGCGAGTCACTGAGAATTTCACGTCAGAACAGAATATTTCTTATGCTGCACACCAAGAAATCCACCTCTCTGTCGAGTATTTCGATCGAGATCGTCGACTCCACCGAGAAACTCGACCGCATCGAGGCCGCCTGGCGTGAACTGCAGGCCCGCAGCGCCCACCGCTCGGTCTTCACCACCGTCGACTACATCCGCACCGCCTGGTCGTGCTTCCACACGGACCAGGACCAGATGCTGGTCCTGGCGCTGCGCGAGCAGGGCCGCCTGGTCGCGATCGCGCCGTTCATCGTCAGCCATCTCCTCTACATGCACATCCCGTCGCGGGTGATCGACTGGCTGGCCGAATGGGAGGGGGACCGGCCGGGACTGCTCTGCGAGATCGAGCCGTCGCGGGTGTGGGAGCGGCTGGGGCACTTCTTCCAGAGCGAGTACAAGGACTGGGATCTGCTGCGCCTGCACGAGCAGGCCGCGCCGCTGGACGAGGGCAATGCCTTGGTCAAGGCCAGCCATGTCGAGACGGCCGTCGACAGCATCGGCTTCCACGTGCCGCTGCAGGGCAGCTTCGACGACTACCTGCAGCAGATCGACACCAAGGTGAAGTCGAACTGGCGCAACCGCAGCAAGAAGGTCTTGGCGCTCTCGCCGGTGTTCGAGCGCATCGACCGGCCGACCGACATGGCCGCGGCGGTGGACCGCTTCATCGCGCTCGAGCGCATGAGCTGGAAAGGCGACACGAGCCTCGGCGTCGGCCTGGGCAAGGATGCGCGGCATCGCCACTTCTATGCCGAGCTGTGCCGCAGCCTGGCCGAGCGCGGCCAGGCCGCGTTCCACTTCATGCGCACCGGCGAGCAGGACATCGCCGCGACGCTGCTGTTCCTGGTCGACGGCGTGGTCTACGAGCGCCACATCGCCTACAACCCCGAGTTCGCCCACCTGTCGCCGGGCATCGTGCTGCGCACCGAGCTGATGAAGACGATGTTCGGCGCCGGGTGGCACGAGTTCGACCTGATGGGCATGCAGCCCTCGATCGGCCGCCAGCGCCACAAGCAGGACTGGGCGACCGGCCGGCGCGACACGATCTCGCAGCAGTTCTTCCACCGAACCGGCCGGCTGCTGCCCTTGTTCGCCGCCCGGCGCATGCGCGACTGGCTGCACCTGGGTCACACCGAGGACAAGTCGGCCGCGGACACCCACCCGGCCTGAAGGCGCCGGCGCAGGTCAGCGCCCGGCGCCCAGCAGCCAGCGCGTGCGCCCGAGCAGCGGCCTGAGCGGCCCGGCGTCGCCCTGGCGCCAGTCGGCCGCCACGCGCGGATCGAGGTTGCGCCACAGCAGCGGCCACGCCGAGCGCGGCCGGGCCCGCAGGTGCAGCAGCCCCTCCGGCAGCATCCAGACGAAACGCTGGCCGACGCGGTAGCGCAGATCCGCCACGCTCGGGATCTGTCCCTGCATGAGCCGCCAGGCCTGCAAGGGCACATTCATGCCCGAAGCGATCGCCAGGTCGAGCCCCCAGTTCGGATCCGGGCTCGGCTCGATCAGCAGGAAGCGGCCATCGCGCCGGTCACGCACGAACTCGATCTCGATGACCCCGTGCCACGGCAGCACGGCCAGCAGCGCGCGGGCCGCGCGCTCGAGCTCGGGCTCATGGACGCTCTCGGCCTCGACGCACACACCGCCCCAGACCGGAAAGGTGCGGTGCTTGCGCATCTGGAAGAGCCCGAGCGGCTCGCCCTGACGGCACAGCGCCAGGGCGCTGAAGACCGTGCCCTCGACATACTCCTGCAGATGCGGCGGCTCGGTGAAGCCGCCGAGCTGCTGCTCGCGTTCCATCTCGGCATAGGCGGCACGGGCCTGCGCAGGATCATGCACGATGCGCAGGTGGCTCGAGGCGAAGCCGCCCGAGCCCTTCACCAGCAGCGGATAGCGCATGCCGCGGCAGGCCCGCTCGAGATCGTCCGCGCCGCTCGGCCAGGCCGTCAGCGGCAGGCCAATGCCATGCTCGCGCGCGAAGGCCATCATGGCGTTCTTGTCGAGCGTCAGCTCCAGATGGCGCTGCTCGGGCAGCAGGAAAGGCACCAGCGGCGCGAAGCGCTCGCGCTGCCGGCCGACCAGCAGCGCCGTGCGGTCATCGCAGAAGAAGAGGCCCGAGTGCGGCCGCGCCCGCAGGCGCTGCGCGAGAAAGTCGGCGTATGCCGCGCCGCTGTCGGCATCCGGCGCCTGGACCGCCTCGGTGCAGAAGCGCGATCGCCAGGCCGGCGCCCAGGCCTGCTCGGCCAGCACCGCCACCGGCAGACCGGCGCGCCCCAGCGCCCGCGTGGCCGCCAGCGCCATGCGCGATTCCCCCCAGGTCAGCAGCACAGGCGGCTGCCCTGCCCTCGTCGTGTGGCTTGCCAAGATGATGCGTCCTCCCTGAACCTCCATCTTGTCATGCCGGGACTTGGCGTTCGCCCCGCTTTCTCAAGCAGCCAAGAAAAAGCCCGAGCAATCTATTGATCACTCGGGCTCATTCATGTCTGGCGGAGAGGGCGGGATTCGAACCCGCGGTGGGGATTAACCCACACACGCTTTCCAGGCGTGCGACTTAAACCGCTCATCCACCTCTCCGGAAAGAACGACACTATAGCATGTTCTCGAATTGATTGAAAAGAGCGATTCAATAAAAAAGGGGCCGAAGCCCCGGATGATCCGCTGGAGGCCGGGAAGACCGGCCCGTCTTCAGCGCACGACGGCGATCTGCTCGCGCTTGCCGGCCTTGTAGGTGAACATCGTCAGGGCGCCGTTCTTGAT
>JAUPTP010000162.1 GCA_030918015.1 Pseudomonadota bacterium | reverse complement strand
CGTTGGGGGCCGGTGCCTCCGAGGTGTACCTGATCGAAGAACCCATGGCCGCCGCCATCGGGGCCGGTCTGCCGGTTTCCGAAGCCTCCGGCTCCATGGTGGTGGACATCGGCGGGGGCACCACCGAGGTTGGCGTGATCTCGCTGGGCGGCATGGTTTACAAAGGCTCGGTCCGTGTGGGCGGCGACAAGTTTGACGAACACATCATCAGCTACATTCGCCGTAACTACGGCATGCTGATCGGCGAGCCCACCGCCGAGGCCATCAAGAAGGAAATCGGCTCGGCCTTCCCCGGCTCCGAGATCAAGGAGATGGAAGTCAAGGGCCGCAACCTCAGCGAGGGCGTGCCGCGCAGCTTCACCGTCTCGAGCAACGAGATCCTGGAAGCCCTGACCGATCCGCTCAACCAGATCGTCTCCAGCGTCAAGAAGGCGCTCGAGCAGACCCCGCCCGAGCTGGGCGCCGACATCGCCGAGCGCGGCATGATGCTGACCGGCGGCGGCGCGCTGCTGCGCGACCTCGACCGCCTGCTGGCCGAGGAGACCGGCCTGCCGGTGCTCGTGGCCGAGGACCCGCTGTCGTGCGTGGTGCGCGGCTGCGGCATGGCCCTGGAGCGCATGGAGCGCCTGGGCTCGATCTTCACGTCCGAATGACCGCTGGCGGACGGGCCGCCCTGACGGGTGACCGCGTCCGCACCCCGACATGCCGCTGGGCACCCTCGACCGCACGCCGCCACCGTTCTTCCGCCAAGGCCCCTCGGCCCTGACGCGTCTGGTCGTGTTCGCGTCGCTGTCGGTGTTCCTGATGGCGGCCGATACCCGGCTCGGCCTGACCGGGCCGCTGCGCACCGCCGCGGCCGTGGTGCTGCACCCGATCGAGCGCCTGCTGCTGGCGCCGGTGCGCGGCCTGCTCTCGGCCGGCCTCTATGTCGACGGCATCGCCGAGGCCCAGTCCCAGGTCAACCGGGCCCGTGCCGAGCTGACCCGCCAGGCCGAGCGCTCGCTGCAGGCCGGCGAGCTGCTCCAGGAGAACGCGCGCCTGCGGGCGCTGCTGGAGCTGCGCGAGCGGCTGTCGCTGCGCGCACGCGCGGCCGAGGTGCTCTACGACGCGCCGGACCCCTACACCCGCAAGATCATCATCGACCGCGGCAGCAGCCACGGCATCCTGCCGGGGTCGCCGGTGGTCGATGAGGACGGCGTGCTCGGCCAGGTCACGCGGGTCTATCCGATGACCGCCGAGGTCACGCTGGCGATCGACGAGGATGCCGCCATCCCGGTGCACAACCTGCGCACCGGCCAGCGCGGCGTGGTCTTCGGCTCGCCCTCGAGCGCGAGCATGGAGCTGCGCTTCGTCGCCGCCAACGCCGATGTCCAGGTCGGCGACCTGCTGCAGACCTCCGGCCTGGACGGCGTCTACCCGCCCGGCCTGGCCGTGGCCAGGGTCAGCCGGCTCGACCGGCGCACCCAGTCCGACTTCGCCAAGATCATGCTGCAGCCGCTGGCCTCGCCCGACCATGTGCGCCATGTGCTGGTGCTCGAGCCCATCGGGCTGCACCAGCCGGCCCGACCGGGCGAGAACGAGCCCTCGCTGCCGGTGCACGGCAAGGAAGCGCGCGAGCGGGCCAGTGCCGCCAGCGCGGCCAGCACCGCCGGGTCGGCGCGCCCGGCCGCCTCGGCCCCGCCCGCGCCCGCGCGCCGCACGCCCTGAGGACGCCGCCGATGATGCCCCGCTCGTCGGACCAGCTGCTGCTGCCGGTCAACCCGTGGTTCATGTGGGCCACGCTGATCGGCGCGCTGCTGCTCAACCTGGTGCCGCTGGGCCGCCAGCCGGCGATGCCCGACCTGATGGCGCTGGCCCTGGTGTTCTGGAACGTGCACCAGCCCCGACGCGTGGGCATGGGCGCGGCCTTCGTGTTCGGCCTGCTGATGGACGTGCACGACAGCGCGCTGCTGGGCCAGCATGCACTGGCCTACACGCTGCTGAGCTATTTCGCCATCACCATCCACCGCCGGCTGCTGTGGTTCTCGGCCGGCGCGCAGGCCGCGCATGTGCTGCCGCTGTTCGCCGCTGCCCATGTCACCTCGCTGCTGCTGCGCCTGGCCACCGGCTCGGACTTTCCCGGCTGGACGATGCTGCTGGCGCCGCTGATCGAGGCGCTGCTGTGGCCGCTGGCGAGCTGGCTGCTGCTGGTGCCGCAGCGCCGCGCGCCCGATCCGGACGAGAACCGGCCTCTGTGAGCGCCCGCGCCGGCCTGCCGTCACGATGACCGAACTGCGCAACGTCGAACAGGAGCTCGACCAGTTCCGCACCCGCATCCTGGCCGCCGGGCTGCTGGTGCTGGTGTGCTTCGGGCTGATCGTGGCGCGGCTGCTCGTGCTGCAGGTCGTCAAGCACGAGGAGATGAGCACCCGCGCCGAGAAGAACCGCATCTCGATCGTGCCGATCGTGCCCAACCGCGGCCTGATCGTCGACCGCAACGGCGTGGTGCTGGCCGACAACTACTCGGCCTACACGCTGGAGATCACCCGCTCGCAGCTGGTCGACGAGCTCGACGTCGTCATCGAGCAGCTCTCCGAGGTGGTCGAGATTCCGCTGCGCGACCGGCGCCGCTTCAAGCGGCTGATGGGCGAATCGAAGCGCTTCGAGTCGCTGCCGATCCGCACCAAGCTCACCGACGAGGAGGTCGCGCGCTTCACGGCGCAGCGCTACCGCTTCCCCGGCGTCGAGATCAAGGCGCGGCTGTTCCGCAACTACCCCTTCGGGGACGTGGGCGGCCATCTGCTGGGCTACATCGGCCGCATCAGCCAGCGCGAGAAGGACGAGATGGCCGAGTGGTCCGACGAGGACCAGGCCAACTACCGCGGCACCGAGGTGATCGGCAAGCTCGGCATCGAGCAGAGCTACGAGCGCGAGCTGCACGGCGCCACCGGCTTCGAGGAGGTCGAGACCTCCGCCGGCGGCCATCCGGTGCGGCTGCTGCGCTCGGAGCCCGCCACGCCGGGCCACACGGTGCGGCTGTCGATCGACATCAAGCTGCAGGACCTGGTGGAGGAGCTGTTCGGCAAGCGCCGCGGCGCGCTGGTGGCGATCGACCCGCGCAACGGCGAGGTGCTGGCCTTCGTCAGCAAGCCCGGCTTCGACCCCAACCTGTTCGTCGGCGGCATCGACCAGGACTCCTGGCGCGAGCTCAACGAGTCGCTCGACAAGCCGCTGCTCAACCGCGCGCTGCGCGGCACCTACCCGCCGGGCTCGACCTACAAGCCCTTCATGGCGATGGCCGCGCTGATCACCGGCAAGCGCACCGCCGGCCAGGTGATCATGGACAACGGCTCGTTCATGTTCGGCGACCACCGCTTCCGCAGCCACGGCGACCACGGCCTGGGCGCGGTGGACATGATCAAGTCGATCGCGCAGTCGAGCAACGTCTACTACTACATGCTCGCCAGCGAGATGGGCGTGGACATGATCCATGACCAGATGGCGCCCTACGGCTTCGGCGGCAAGACCGGCATCGACCTGGAGGGCGAGTCCACCGGCGACCTGCCCTCGACCGAGTGGAAGCGGCGCAAGTACAAGCGCCCCGAGCAGAAGCGCTGGTACGCCGGCGAGACGATCTCGCTGGGCATCGGCCAGGGCTACAACAACTTCACCATGCTGCAGCTCGCCAGCGCGCAGGCCACGCTGCTGGCGGGCGGGCGCCGCTACGCGCCCCGCGTGGTGCGCGCGGTCGAGGACGCGGTGACCCGCGAGACCCGCGTCCTGTCCTCGCACCAGATCCTGGACATGAAGCTGCGCAGCGCGGACGTCGACGTCATCAAGCAGGCGATGCACGGCGTGACCCAGTCCGGCACCGCCACCAAGGTCTTCGCCGGCGCCCCCTACCCGAGCGGCGGCAAGACCGGCACCGCGCAGGCCGTCACCATCCGCCAGAACGAGAAGTACAACGCCTCCCGGCTGGCCGAGTACAAGCGCGACCACTCGCTCTACACCGCCTTCGCGCCGCTGGACGAGCCGCGCATCGCGCTGGCGGTGATCGTCGAGAACGCCGGCTTCGGCGCCGAGGCGGCCGCGCCGATCGCGCGCCGGGTGCTGGACTACGTGATCGCCGGCCGCTACCCCTCGCCCGAGGACATCGCGCTGGTCCAGAAGGGCCAGGCCGGCGCGCCGGTCGGCCCCTTCATCGCGGTGTCCGACGTTCCGCTGCCACCGGCGCGCAGCGGGGGCATGGAGAGCGAGCCGGTGCAGGCCGTGGCCTCCACGGCCTCCGCCGTCACCGCGCCGCGCCAGATCGACACCCATCCGTCCCCCCTGCAGGGCGAGCCGGTCCAGGCCCGCGCGCTGCGCCGCTGGTGGGTGCCGCGCCGCGATGTGCCGGCCTCGGCCCCCACCGCCGCCTTGCCGGCGTCCGCACCGAAGGAGAGCGCGCGATGATCATCAACACCCCCTTCGACAGCCCGACGCTGTGGCAGCGCGTGCAGCCGCTGTTCCGCGGCTTCGACCTGCTGCTGGTGCTGGCGCTGCTGATCATCGCCTCCATCGGCCTGACCGCGATGTACTCGGCCGGCTACGACAACGGCGCGCGCTTCGGCCTGCAGGTGCGCAACATGCTGCTGGCCGCGGGCGTGTTCTTCCTGGTCGCGCAGGCGCCGCAGCAGCGGCTGATGTCGCTGGCGGTGCCGCTCTACACGCTGGGCGTCATCCTGCTGATCATGACGGCGCTGTTCGGCATCGACCCGACGCACAAGGGCGCGCGGCGCTGGCTCAACGTCGGCGTGATCATCCAGCCCAGCGAGATCCTGAAGATCGCCACGCCGCTGATGGTGGCATGGTGGTTCCAGCGCCGCGAGGGCCGTGCCCAGTCCGGCGACATCGCCAAGGCCTTCGTGCTGGTGCTGGTGCCCTTCCTGCTGGTGGCCAAGCAGCCCGACCTCGGCACCGGCCTGCTGATCTTCTTCTCGGGCTTCTTCGTGATCTTCTTCGCCGGGCTGTCGTGGCGGCTGATCCTGCCGCTGATGGTCGTGGGCGTCGTGGGCATCATCGCGCTGGTCGTCTCGGAGCCCACGATCTGCCAGCCCGACGTCGACTGGCGTGTGCTGCACACCTACCAGAAGAACCGGGTGTGCACGCTGCTCGATCCCAACCGCGACCCGCTGGGCAAGGGCTTCCACATCATCCAGGGCATGATCGCCATCGGCTCGGGCGGCCTGACCGGCAAGGGCTTCATGCAGGGCACGCAGACCCATCTGGAATTCATCCCCGAGCGCACCTCCGACTTCATCTTCGCCGCCTTCTCGGAGGAGTTCGGCTTCGCGGGCGGCTGCGCGCTGATCCTGTCGTACACCTTCCTGATCTTCCGCGGCCTGACGATCGCGCACGAGGCGCCCACGACCTTCTCGCGCCTGCTCGCCGGCTCGATCACGATGAGCTTCTTCGTCTATGCCTTCGTCAACATGGGCATGGTCAGCGGCATCCTGCCGGTGGTGGGCGTGCCGCTGCCCTTCATGAGCTACGGCGGCACCGCGCTGGTCACGCTCGGGCTGTCGCTGGGCATCCTGATGTCGATCGCAAGATCGCGCCGGCTGATGCAGAGCTGATGCAGCGCTGAAACCGGGCCGCGCGGCTCAGACCGGCATCTCGTCGGAGCGCGCAGGCACGGCCGCAGGCCCTTCCGGCGACACGGCCTCCGGCACCGGCGCCTGGCGCAGCCGGACGGTGAAGCGGGCGCCGGGCCCCTCGCCGGCGGGCACCTGGACCGGATCGCGGGCATCGTCGAGCTGGACCGCACTGCCGTGCTGGTGGGCGATCTCCGCGACGATCGCCAGCCCCAGGCCCGAGCCGTCGACCGTGGTGCCCAGCGCGCGGTAGAAGGGCTGGAAGACCAGCTCGCGCTCGGCCGCCGGAATGCCCGGCCCCGAATCCTCGACCTGCAGCACCACCGTCTGCGCGAAGGGATC
>JAUPTP010000161.1 GCA_030918015.1 Pseudomonadota bacterium | reverse complement strand
CCCAGCTCGCCGGCGACCCGGTACAGGATGCCGCGGCGCAGCCGCGAGCACAGGCTGCACATCGTGTCGCCCTCGGGGATCACGCGCTTGACCACCGAGTAGGTGTCCTGGTTCTCGATGTGGAAGTCGACGCCGCGGCTCTTGAGATAGGCCGGCAGCACGTCGGCCGGGAAGCCCGGCTGCTTCTGGTCGAGGTTGACCGCGACGATCGAGAAGCTGATCGGCGCGCGCTGCTGCAGGTTCAGCAGGATGTCGAGCAGCGAGTAGCTGTCCTTGCCGCCCGAGAGGCAGACCATCACGCGGTCGCCTTCCTCGATCATGTTGTAGTCGGTGATCGCCTGGCCGACCTGGCGGTGCAGGCGCTTGGACAGCTTGTTGATCTCGTGGGCGGCGCGGCGCTCGGCCTCGGTGGGCGGCGCGGCCGAGGTCGGGACGGAGGTGGGTTCGGAGGTCTGCATGATGGGCGGAATTGTCGGTCAAGCCGTGCGGCCGGACGCGTCCGCCACGCACATCACCACTGTCCCGTCTCGATGCGGATCGCGACCTCGCAGTCGTCGAAGATCTCCAGCTTGGCCAGCCTCACCCGCACGCCCAGCACGCCGGGCAGGTCCATCAGCCGCGAGGCGACCTGGCCGATCAGGCTCTCGAGCAGGTTGACATGCCGGGCGGTGCATTCCTCGATGACGATGGCGCGCACCCGGCGGTAGTCGAGCACATGGGTGAGGTCGTCGTCGCGCGGATGCAGCGGCTGGCTGCCGAGGTTGAGCTCGACATCGACCGCGATCGGCTGGGGCGCCTCCTTCTCGTGGTCGAGCACGCCGAGGCTGGCGTCGAAGCGCAGGCCGGTGAGGGTCAGGATCTGGGTGCCGCGGGTGGTGGACATGGGAGGGGCTCGAGTTCCTACAATCGGCGGGTGAATGCCGCCTCTTCCCCCAGTGTAGCCAGCGACGCGCTGGCCCTCCTCATCGCCGACGAGATCCGCCAGCACGGCGGCTGGATCGGCTTCGAGCGCTTCATGGCGCTGGCGCTGTACCAGCCGGGCCTGGGCTACTACAGCGGCGGCGACCGCCAGTTCGGCGCCCTGCCCGCCTCGGGCAGCGACTTCGTGACCGCGCCGGAGCTCTCCGGGCTGTTCGGCCGCGCGGTGGCGCGCCAGCTCGCGCAGGCGCTCGACGCCACCGGCACCGCCGAGCTGTGGGAATTCGGCGCCGGCTCGGGCGCACTGGCCGCCCAGCTGCTGGGGGCGCTGGGCGACCGCATCCGCCGCTACACCATCGTCGACCTCTCGGGCACGCTGCGCGAGCGCCAGCGCCAGACCTGCGCCGCGCGGGTGCCGCAGCACCTCGACAAGCTGCACTGGGCCGATGCGCTGCCCGAGCGCTTCGAGGGCGTGGTCATCGGCAACGAGGTGCTCGACGCGATGCCGGTCATGCTGCTGCACTGGGACGGCGCGCAGTGGCTGGAGCGCGGCGTGGCGCTGGACGCGCAGGGCGGCTTCGCCTGGGCCGACCGGCCGACGACCGAGCGCCCGCCGGTGGACGGCCCCTTCCTGCCCGGCACCGTCACCGAGCTGCCGCGCCAGGCCAGCGGCTTCATCCGCACGCTGGCGGCGCAGCTCGCGCGCGGCGCGGCCTTCTTCGTCGACTACGGCTTCCCGGAGCACGAGTTCTATCACCCGCAGCGCACCGGCGGCACGCTGATGTGCCACCGCGGCCACCAGGCCGACGCCGATCCGCTGGCCGACGTCGGCCGCAAGGACCTGACCGCGCATGTCGACTTCACCGCGGTGGCGCTGGCCGGACAGGACGCCGGGCTGGAGGTGCTGGGCTACACCTCGCAGGCGCGCTTTCTCTTCAACTGCGGCCTGCTCGCCGACCTGGAGGGCGCCGACCTGCGCGAGCGCGCGATGGCGCAGAAGCTCGTCACCGAGCACGAGATGGGCGAGCTGTTCAAGGTGGTCGGCTTCGTGACGCCGGCCGAGCTGTTCGACCCGATCGGCTTCGCCGCGGGCGACCGCAGCCACACGCTCTGAGCCGAGGCCCGAGCGGTGCGCTGGCTGATCGTCTTCGTGCTGACCTGCCTGGTCTGGAACGGCCTGCAGCCCTGGCTGGAGCGCTTCGGCCTGGGCCGGGTGCCGGGCGACTTCAGCGTGCGCGTCGGCCGGCGCACCTGGCATTTCCCGCTCGGCTCGAGCGTGCTGATCACGCTGGTCGGGCTGGCGCTGGCGCGCTGGCTCTAGCGCGGGCGGCGGCGGCGCTCAGTGCCCGAACACGTCGGCATCGAGCATCTCCGCGTCCGGCCGGTCCAGGCCGTCGAGCACCGCCATCTCCGCCACGTCGAGCGTGAAGCCCGACAGGTCGAGGTTCTCGCGCTGGCGCTGCGGGTCGGCCGACTTCGGCGCCGCCGCGAAGCCGTGCTGGAGCTGCCAGCGCAGCACCACCTGGCCCGGCGTGCGGCCGTGGCGCGCGGCGATCGCGGTGATGGCCGGGTCGGCCAGCATCGCGCCGGCGCGGCCCAGCGGGCTCCAGGCCTCGGTGACGATGCCGCGCTCGCGGTGCAGCGCCTCCAGGTCCGGCCGGCGGTGATAGGGATCGAGCTGGATCTGGTTGACATGCGGCACCAGGCCGCGCTCGAACAGCGGCGCCAGGTGATGCACCTTGAAGTTGGACACGCCCACCGCGCGCACCTGGCCCGCCTCGAGCAGCGCCAGCAGGCCCTCGAAGGCCTCGACGAAGCGGCCCTGCTGCGGGTTGGGCCAGTGGATCAGCAGCAGGTCGATGTAGTCCAGGCCCAGCCGGCGCAGGTTGCCCTCGCAGGCGGTGCGCACGCTCTCGCGGCCGTGCCACTGGCGCTGGAACTTGGTGGTGACGAAGACCTGCTCGCGCGGCACGCCGCTGGCGCGCAGGCCCTCGCCCACGCCGTCCTCGTTCTCGTAGGCCTCGGCGGTGTCGATGTGGCGGTAGCCGATCTCGAGGGCCGAGGCCACCGCGCGGGCGGCCTCCTGCCCCTTCATCGGCCAGGTGCCCAACGCGATCTGCGGCATCTCGACGCCGTTGGCCAGCGTGACGGTCGGCGACGGGGGAACAGGGGAAAGGCTCATGGTCCGGACATCCTCGGGCTGAACAGGAGCGTCCAGCGTAGCGCGAGTCGCCCGACAGCGCCGGCTTTGCGGCTTTCGGCGCCGTTCATGTTCAGCCCATGTCCTCCGGCGGCAGGTTGAACGGCGTGATCACCGCAACGCCCGAGCGCCGGGCCGCCCCGTCGCGCGGCGCCACGCCGTGGGCCTGCATCAGCAGCCGGCAGGCGGCATCCAGGTCCTGATCGAGGTCATGGTGCAGCACCGCGGAGAGCCGCTGCTGGCGCAGCAGCATGCGGTTGTCGTCGTCCAGGTCATGCCCGACGAAGACCCGGCAGACGCGCCCAGCGCGGGCGAAGGCCTCCAGGATGGCCGCGTTGGCACCGCCCACCGAATAGACCGCCGCCACGCCGGCCTGCTGCGCCAGCGCCCGGCCGACCCCGGCCATCGTCGGCCCATGCAAGCCCAGGCCGTCGTCGATCACCTGCACCCGGCTGCGGGGCGCCAGCCGGCCCAGGGCCTCGACGAAGGCCTCGATGCGCTCGAGCTCGCCCCGGAAACCGGGGCCGCTGCTCGACAGCAGCACGCCGTCGCCCGCCGGGGACAGCCAGGGCGCCATCAGCCAGGCCGCGGTCCGGCCCGCAGCGCGGTTGTCCAGTCCCACATAGGCGCTGCAGGCCGAGCCCGGCAGATCGGTCACCAGCGCCAGCACCGGAATGCCGCGCGCCTGCAGCCGTGCCACCGCCTCGCGCACCGGGCCGGTGTCCGGCCCCTTCAGCAGCACGCCCTGGCTGCCCCGCCGGCCGATCGCGTCCAGCGCCTCGACCAGGGCGGCCTCGGGCCAGGTCTCGGCCAGATGCTCGCGCGCCCGGAAGACGGCCGGCTGCGCCCGCCGCATCGCCCGGTCCAGCGCCGCACGCACCAGCCGGGAGAAACGCACCGGCGCCTCCATCACCAGATCGATCAGGAACCGGCGGCCACGGCGGGCGAGCTGCTGACGCTGGCGCTCGAGCTCGTCGCGCGCCAGCAGCACCCGGTCGCGCATGCGCACGCTGGCACCGGGCCGCGCATGCAGCACCCGATCGACCGTGGCCAGGCTGACGCCCGCCTGCAGCGCGATTTCCTTGAGCGAAACGGCATGGGCCATTCGGTTGTCCTTGCGAAACCGCCCGGGGCGGCGGGAGAGCAGCATCGCACCCCCGGCTGCGGCCGCGCAAGCGCGCGCCCACGCCCCGACGGGAGCCGAGGTGTTTCTGAGGGATTCGGCGCCCCCGGGCCAGGCGACGGCTTCCTAGACTGTCCGTCATGACGGCTCAGGAGACACCCCGATGACCCACCCCGCCCGCTGGCTGCACGCCGAAGAGGCCCGCGTCGATGACCTGCTGGCGCTGACCCGCCTGCGCACCGACCCGGCCGATTGCCCTCACGCCACCCGCATCGAGCAGGCGGTGCCGATCTACGACGGCGCCGCGCTGCGCGCGCAGCTGGCCCGCGAACCGGCCCTGCGGCCGGCGCTGATGGCCGAGTGGGCCGCCGTCTGGGAAGACGGTCCCGGCCTGCTGGTGCTGAAGGATGCGATCGGCTCGCCCGAGGCGGTCGACGCGGTCACGGCCTGCTTCGAGACGCTGATCCGTCAGGAGCGCGAGGCGGGCTCGGGGGGCGACCACTTCGCGGCCGCCGGCGCCAACGACCGCGTCTGGAATGCGCTCGAGAAGCTCTGCCTGGCCGATCCGGAGGCCTTCGCGGACTACTACGCCAGCGAACTGCTCGGCCTGGCCGCCGAGGCCTGGCTGGGGCCCGGCTGGCAGATGACCTCCCAGATCAACAACGTCCGCCCCGGCGGCGCCGCCCAGACGCCGCATCGCGACTACCACCTCGGCTTCATGACCGCCGCGCAGGCCGCCCGCCATCCCGCCCATGTGCACCGGCTCTCGCCGATGCTGACGCTGCAGGGGGCGGTCGCCCATGTCGACATGCCGCTCGACAGCGGCCCGACGCTCTACCTGCCGCATTCGCAGAAATTCGCGCATGGCTACCTGGTGGCCGAGCGGGCGGACTTCCGCGCCGCGTTCGAGGCCCACCGGGTGCAACTGCCCCTGGCCCGAGGCGACGCGGTGTTCTTCAATCCGGCGCTGCTGCATGCGGCCGGCACCAACCGGTCGACGCACATCCAGCGCCTGGCCAACCTGCTGCAGATCTCCTCGCCGTTCGGACGGGCGATGGAATCGGTCGACCGCCTGCGCATGACCCAGGCGCTCTATCCGGCGCTGCGCCGGCGCCGCCAGGCGGGCTGGAGCGAGGCGGCGCTGGCGCAGGTGATCGCCGCCAGCGCCGAGGGCTATGCCTTCCCGACCAACCTCGACCGGGATCCGCCACTCGGCGGCCTGGCGCCCGAGACGCCGCAGCAGGTGGTCGGCCGCGCCTTGGCCGAGGACTGGTCGGCCGAGCGGCTGGCCACCCAGCTGGACCGGATGGCCGAGCGGCGTCGGACCTGAGCCGGCACCCGCCCCCGCAGCAGGGTCAGCCCGCCAGGGCCTGCGCCACCGCCGCGATGCGCGCCTGCTGCAGCGCCTGGCCGATCGCCGGGCCCTTCAGGCCGCGCGCCAGCGCCTCGGCGCTGACCGCACCGGAGTCGACCGCCCGCGCCGCGGCCAGCGCGCCGCGCAGCCGGTCGGCCTGCGGATAGGGCCGCTCCTCGAAGCCGAGGCGGCCGCGCGCGTCGCACTCGCAGGCCTGCAGCGCCTGCTCGAAGCGCTCGGGCCGGCGCCAGGCGTCGCAGCGGTCGAAGAGCCGCACCAGCGCCTCCGCACCGAAACCGGCGCTGGCGTGCAGATTGCCGTGCTCGCGCGCGACCAGCTCGGCCAGCTCGCGGCACTCG
>JAUPTP010000160.1 GCA_030918015.1 Pseudomonadota bacterium | reverse complement strand
GGCCGATCTTCAGGCGCACGCGCTCGATGGTCGGGCGTGCGCCTTCGAGCAGCAGCGCGTCGGCGGCTTTCCAGACATCCTGTTCGGTGATCCCGCGACTCATGGTGAAGCGCCCTCTCTCGGTCGATTGATTAATAACGATAATTGAAGCTTATCGTTAGTTGAGTACATGAACTGTCTGATATCATACAGCACATGGATATTTCATACGAACTGATCACGCTCGATCCCGCCGCCGGCACGCCCGTGCTCGCCACCGACGAGCTCAGCCCCAGCGCGGTGGCCGCGCTGCGCGATCTGCTCGATCAGGGCGAGTCGCCCAACACCGTGCGCAGCTACCGCTCCGCCATGCGCTACTGGGCCGCCTGGTTCAGCCTGCGCTACGGCCGACGCCTGGAGCTGCCGCTGCCCGTCACCGTGGTGCTGCAGTTCATCGTCGACCACGGCCAGCGCCAGGACGACGCCGGCCGCCTGCTGCACGATCTGCCCGAAGCGGTCGACGCCGCACTCGTCGCCGCCGGCCACAAGGCCGCCCTGGGCGCGCCCACGCTCTCGACCCTCACGCACCGCGTCAGCGTGCTGTCCAAGATCCACCAGCTCCAGGGCCTCGAGAATCCGTGCGTCGACGGCCGCGTGCGCGAACTCACCGCGCGCCTCAGGCGCGGCTACGCCCGCCGCGGCGCCGCCCAGCCCCACGCCAAGCCCGCGCTCACCCGCGAGCCGCTGCAGGCGCTGCTCGATACCTGCGACGACTCCCTGGCCGGCCTGCGCGACCGCGCGCTGCTGCTCTTCGCCTTCTCCAGCGGCGGCCGCCGCCGCTCCGAGGTCACCGCGGCGACGCTGGACAACACCCGCCCGGCCCCGCGCTCGCCCGGCCGGCCCAGTCCGCAGGACGAGCCCGCCTTCGTCCACCTCATGGGCGTGTCCAAGTCCAACCAGTCCGGCCGCACCCGCGCCGATTCCCACAAGCCCGTCGTCGGCCAGGCCGCCCTCGCCCTGCAGGCCTGGCTCGACGCCTGGCGCGCCCACCACACCGCCCGCGGCCTGCCGCCCCCCGAGGGCGCGATCTTTCGGCGCATCCGCAAGGGCGGCGCCATCGCCGAGCCCCTCACCCCCCAGGCCGTGCGCGCCATCGTCCAGGCCCGCGCCGCCCTCGCCGGCCTCGACGCCTCCGGCTTCTCCGCTCACTCCCTGCGATCGGGCTTCGTCACCGAGGCCGCCGCACAGAACATCCCCATGCCCGAGACCATGGCCCTCACCGGCCACCGCTCCCCGGCTTCCGTCATCGGCTACTTCCGCCAGGGCGAGGTCCTGGGCTTGAAGGCAGCCAGGTTGATGGAGGACAACAACGCCGGGGCACCCGAACTGAAGAAGCCGCGCTGAACCAGGGCGTTCCAGGCACGTTACGGGCACAATCGCGGGTCCCCGAGTGACCACCCCATGAACATCATCATCCTGGACGACTATCAGGACGCGGTGCGCAAGCTCCAGTGCGCCGAGCGTCCCGAACTGCAGAACGCCAAGGTCTTCACCAACACCGTCAAGGGCATCGGCCAGCTGGCGGTGCGCCTCAAGGATGCCGAGATCCTGGTGCTGATCCGCGAACGCACCCATTTCCCGAAGGCGCTGCTCGAGAAGCTGCCTCGCCTGAAGCTGATCGCCCAGACCGGGCGGGTCGGTCCGCACATCGATGTGGAGACCTGCACCCGGCTGGGCATCGCGGTGGCCGAGGGCGTGGGCTCGCCGGTGGCGCCAGCCGAGCTGACCTGGTCGCTGATCATGGCCTCGATGCGCCGGCTGCCGCAGTACATCGGCAACCTCAAGCACGGCGCCTGGCAGCAGTCCGGGCTGAAGGCCGGCTCGATGCCGCCGAACTTCGGCCTCGGGCTGACGCTGTCGGGTCGCACGCTGGGCC
This sequence comes from Pseudomonadota bacterium, assembly GCA_030918015.1. Taxonomy (GTDB): domain Bacteria; phylum Pseudomonadota; class Gammaproteobacteria; order Burkholderiales; family Burkholderiaceae_C; genus Sphaerotilus. The sequence goes on along the minus strand of JAUPTP010000160.1, from coordinate 4,102 downwards.
TGTGGGGCTATGGCCGCATCGGCCGGCTGGTGGCGGGCTACGGCCGCGCCTTCGGCATGAAGGTGCAGGTCTGGGGCAGCGAGGCTTCACGCCAGCGTGCGGTGGACGACGGCTTCGAGGCCGCCACCTCGCGCGAGGCCTTCTTCACGGACGCCGACGTGCTGAGCCTGCACCTGCGCCTGACGCCCGAGACGCGCGGCCTGGTGACGATGGACGACCTGTCGCGGATGAAGCCGACCGCCCTGCTGGTCAACACCTCGCGCGCCGAGCTGATCGGCGACAACCTGCTGGTGACCGCACTGAACCGCGGCCGCCCCGGCATGGCCGCGGTCGATGTCTTCGAGAGCGAGCCGATCCTGCAGGGCCATCCGCTGCTGCGGCTGGAGAACGCGGTGTGCACGCCCCACATCGGCTATGTCGAGCTCGACAGCTACGAGCGCTATTTCCAGGCGGCTTTCGACAATGTCTCGGCCTACCTGGCCGGGCAGCCGACGAACATCGTCAATCCGGACGCCTTCAAGCTCCATCCCGGTCTCTGAGGCCGGATGAGCGCATCGTCGCCCTCTCCGTCCGTGCCGGTCTCGCCGGGACTGGCCCAGGCCGGCTCGTTCGACGGGGCCGCGCTGGCCTCGGCGCAGAACGCGCTGCGCTTCGGCAATTTCGCCATCGGCTGCGGCGTGATGGTGGTGGGCGGCTCGCTCAACGACCTGGTGCGCTCGCTGCAGGTGTCGGTGGCGGTGGGCGGGCAGCTGATCAGCGTCGGTGCGGTCTTCATGTGCCTCGGTGCGCCGCTGCTGGCGGCGCTGCTGTCGGGCCGGGACCGGCGCCGGCTGCTGCAGTGGACGCTGGCCTGGTACGCCGCCGGCCATCTGCTGTGCGCGCTGGCCCCGGACTACGCCACGCTGCTGCCGCTGCGGGCGCTGACCATGCTGGGCGCGGCGGTGTTCACCCCGCAGGCGGCCGCAGCCATCGGCTGGATGGCGCGGCCCGAGCGGCGCGGCCGGGCGATCACCTCGATCTTTCTCGGCTGGTCGCTGGCCTCGGTGCTGGGCATGCCGCTGCACAGCTACATCGGCGAGGCCTTCGGCTGGCGCTGGGCCTTCGGGCTGGTGGCGCTGCTGGCCGGGCTGGGCGCGGTCTGGGTCGGGCGGGCGCTGCCGGAGGGCGTGAAGCCGCCCGCGCTGTCGCTGGCGCGCTGGGCCGAGGTGCTCATGCACCCGGTGCTGATGGCCATCGTGCTGGTGACGGCGCTGGCCGGGGCCGGGCAGTTCACGCTCTTTTCCTACATCGCGCCCTACTACCGCCAGGTGATCGGCGCCGGTGCGCTCGAGACCAGCGTGCTGTTCATGGCCTTCGGCGCCTGGGGGCTGGCGGGCAACCTGCTGCTGAGCCGGCGTGTCGACCGTCTGGGGCCGGCGCGCGCGGTGCGGCTGTTCCTGTGCGGCATCGCGCTGGGCCAGCTCGTCTGGCCGCTGGGCACCAGCGTGCCGCTGCTGCTGGCGGTGATGGCACCGTGGGCCTTCGGGACCTTCGCGATCAACTCGGCGCAGCAGGCGCGCCTCGGTGCGGCGGCACCGGCGCTGGCGCCGGCGCTGCTGGCGCTCAACACCTCGGCGATCTACCTCGGCCAGGCGATCGGCGCGGCCTCGGGCGGCGCCATCGTCGGCACGCTAGGCTTCGATCCGCTGCATCAGGTCAGCGTGGGCTGGACGCTGCTGGCCCTGGCGCTGAGCGTCTGGGCCGAGCGCCGCCTGCGCCGGGATCCGGGCCATGTCTGAGCGCCAGGACGCGCCCGACACCGTCCGCCCGGCCTCGCCCTGGGCGCTGTTCGTGGCCTTCAGCCTGCTGGCGCTGCAGGGCTTCGGCGGCGTCATCGCGATCGCGCAGCGGGTGGTGGTCGAGCAGCGGCGCTGGCTGACGAAGACCGAGTTCCTCGAGCTGCTGGCTGCCGGCCAGGTATTGCCGGGGCCGAATGTGGTCAACCTCTCGCTGATGATCGGCGACCGCTTCTTCGGCTGGCGCGGCGCGCTGGCGGCGATGGGCGGCATGATCCTGCCGCCGATGGCGGTGGTGCTGGCGGCGACCGTGCTCTACGGCCGGCTGGCGCCGGAGCTGCCGGCGCTGGCCGGCGCCTTGCGCGGCATGGGCGCGGTCTCGGCCGGCATGATCCTGGCGACCGGCCTGAAGCTGAGCGGCGGGCTGGCCAGGCAGCCGCTGGGCCGGCGCGTCGGCCTGGTCTATGCCGGGCTGACCGCGCTGGCGGTGGGCGCGCTGCGCTGGCCGATGGCCGCGGTGGTGCTGGGCCTGGGCAGCGTCGCGGTGCTGCACGCCGCCGGGGTGATCCGGCGTGCCGAGGTGGTGCGATGACCCCCGCCATGCCGGTCGACCTCGGGGCGATGTTCCTGCACTTCATGGCGATGTCGCTGCTGTCGATCGGCGGCGCGGTGGCCACCGTGCCCGACATCCACCGCTTCGTCGTCGAGGAGCGCGGCTGGCTGGGCGATGCGCAGTTCACCGACTCGATCGCGCTGGCGCAGGCCGCGCCGGGGCCGAACCTGCTGTTCGTCGCGGTGATCGGCTGGAATGTCGCCGGGCCGGCGGGCGTGTTCGCGTCGATGGCGGGCATGCTGCTGCCGAGCACCACGCTGGCCTGGGCCGCGACCCGCTGGGGTCTGCGTCGGCGCGACCACCTCGCGGTGCGCGCCTTCACCGGCGGCATGTCGGCGATCACCGTCGGACTGCTGCTGTCGAGCGGCTGGATCCTGTCGCAGCCGGCGTGGCGCCTGCCGGGGCCGCAGATCGCGGGCAGCGCGGCGCTGATGCTGGTCACGGTGATCGTGATGCTGCGCACCCGGCTCAGTCCGATGTGGCTGATCGCGCTGGGCGCGGCGGTCGGGGCGCTGGGCGGGGCCTGATCCGGCGCGGCTCTCTGCGCGGACTCAGAGCGGATCGAGCAGGCGCGGCAGCAGCGTCGCGGCGCTGCCGGTCAGCACGAGGTGGGCCTCGTCGTCGATCTCGCTGGCCTGGGTGTTGAGGATGACGACCTGCGCGCCGGCGTGGCGTGCGCGCGCGGCCAGGCCCGCGGCGGGCCACACCGTGCCGGAAGTGCCCACCACCAGCAGCACGTCGCAGGCGCTGACGGCCTCCTCGGCAGTGGTCAGGTCGCGGTCGTCGAGCGACTCGCCGAACCAGACCACGCCGGGGCGCAGCCGGTTGCCGCAGTCCGGGCAGCGCGGCGGATGGCCGGGCTCGGCGCGCGACGGCTCGCAGGGGCGGCGCATCAGGTCCTCGCCGCGCGGGCAGGCGTCGAGCCAGCGGTCGGTCAGGATCGAGCCGTGCAGCGCAATGATGCGGGCGCCCTCGCCCGCCTGGGCGGCCGCGCGCTGGTGCAGGTCGTCGACATTCTGCGTCAGGATCGTCAGCCGGCCGGGATGGCGGGCCGCATAGCGCGCCAGCGCGACATGGCCGGCATGCGGCCGGGCCTGGCGCACGCCGTCGCGGCGCATCTGGTACCAGTCCCAGACCTGCTGCGGATCGGCGCGGAAGCCCGCCTCGCTGGCGAGCTGCATCGGATCGAACCGCGCCCACAGCCCGGTCTGCGCGTCGCGGAAGGTCGGGATGCCGCTCTCCGCCGACATGCCCGCCCCGCTGAGCACGCAGACCGACGCGGCCTGGCGCAGCATCGCCCGCAGGTCGCGGAACGGGTGGGCGTGGCGGCGGTCGCGCATCAGTCCTGCGCGGACGCGTCGGCGGCCGGGTCGCGGTCCGGATCGGTCGTCTCGGCGGCGTCGGCCGACGGTGCGGATCCGGTGGCCGCCGGCAGCGTGGCGGTGCCCGCCTTCAGGCGCTGGCGCAGCGCCTCGTACAGGCACACCGCCGAGGCGACCGAGACATTCAGGCTCTCGACCGCGCCCATCATCGGGATGCGAACCAGCCGGTCGCAGGTCTTGCCGGTGAGATCGCGGATGCCGCGGTCCTCGGCGCCCAGCACGAAGGCCACCGGGCCGGACAGGTCGAGGTCATGGATCGAGTCGGTGGCCGCATCGCTGGTGCCGACGATCAGGATGTCGCGCTCCTTGAGCTCGAGCATCGTGCGCGCCAG
>JAUPTP010000001.1 GCA_030918015.1 Pseudomonadota bacterium | reverse complement strand
AGCCGGTCAAGCCGGCCGCCAAGCGCGCTCCGCGTGCGGCCTCCGCCGCGGAAGGCGCGCCCGCCGCACGCAAGACCGCCGCCCCGCGCAAGACGGCTGCTCGCAAGGCCACGCCGAAGATCCAGACCGTCGTCATCAACGCGCCCGAGCGCAAGGCCGCCGCACCCGCTGCCCGCAAGCGCGCGGCGCCCAAGCGCGGCTGACGCCCGGTCCGCGCCGTGAAGCTGACGATCGTCGCGGTCGGCCAGCGCATGCCGGCCTGGGCCGAGACGGCCTATGACGACTATGCCAAGCGCTTCCCGCCGGACTGCCGGCTGGAGCTCCGGGCCGTCAAGACCGAGCCGCGCACCACCGGCAAGCCGGTGGAGGCGCTGATGGCGGCCGAGCGCGCGCGCATCGAGGCCGCGCTGCCGCGTGGCGTGCGCCGGGTGGTGCTCGACGAGCGCGGTGTGCGGCTCACCACCGTCGCGCTGGCCGAGCGGCTGCAGGCCTGGCAGCACGACGGGCGGGATGTCGCGCTGCTGATCGGCGGGCCCGACGGGCTCGATCCGGCGCTGCGCGAGCAGGCCGACGAGCGCGTGCGCCTGTCGGACCTGACGCTGCCGCATGCCTTCGTGCGGGTGATGCTGGCCGAGGCGCTCTACCGCGCCTGGTCGGTCAACGCCGGCCATCCCTATCACCGTGAATGAGCCCGAGTCGCCTTCGATGACCTTCTGGATCCACCTTGCCTCGCAGAGTCCGCGCCGGCGCCAGCTGCTCGACCAGATCGGCGTGCGCCACGAGCTGCTGCTGCCCGGTGACGACGAGGATGCCGAGGCGCTCGAGGCCGTGCTGCCGGACGAGGCGGCGATCGACTATGTCCAGCGGGTCACGCGGGCCAAGCTGGAGGCCGCGCGGCTGCGGCTGGCCCGGCGCGGGCTGCCTGCCGCGCCCATCCTGTGCGCCGACACCACCGTGGCGCTGGACGGGCGCATCCTGGGCAAGCCGGCCGACGCCGCCGAGGCCCGCGAGATGCTGACGGCGCTGTCGGGCCGCGAGCACCAGGTGCTGACCGCGGTCGCGCTGGCCTGGCCGCTGCCGGACGCGCGCGCGCCGCTGCTGCGCCTGAGCCGCTCGACGGTGCGCTTCGCGCCGATCGGCCCCGAGCGCATCGCCGCCTATGTGGCCTGCGGCGAGCCGATGGGCAAGGCCGGCGCCTATGCGATCCAGAGCGGCGCGGCCGCCTGGATCGAGCACATCGCCGGCAGCTATTCGGGCATCATGGGCCTGCCCCTGTTCGAGACCGCGGGCCTGCTGCGGGAGGCCGGCGCCGCGGTCTGATCCTCTCGGCGTCGCGGCCGTCGCCGGATTGCCGTCGTCGGCACGGGCGCAGCACCGCCACACCACAGACAGAAAGCCCCACCGATGCCGATGCATGACATTCTGGTGAACTGGTCGCCGCAGGAGACGCGCGTGGCCATCGTCGAGAACGGATCCATCCAGGAACTGCATGTCGAGCGCACGCTCGAGCGCGGTCTGGTCGGCAACATCTATGCCGGCCGCGTCGCGCGCGTGCTGCCCGGCATGCAGAGCGCGTTCATCGACATCGGCCTGGAGCGCGCCGCCTTCCTGCATGTGGCCGATGTGCAGATCAACGGCCAGACGGCCCGAGGCCACCACGGCGAGGGCACGACGCTGCCCCCCATCGAGAAGCTGGTCTACGAGGGCCAGACGCTGGTGGTGCAGGTCATCAAGGACCCGATCGGCACCAAGGGCGCGCGGCTGTCGACCCAGATCAGCATCGCCGGGCGGCTGCTGGTGCACCTGCCGCAGGACGACCACATCGGCATCTCGCAGAAGATCGGCTCGCACGAGCTGCGCGACCAGCTGCGCCAGCGCATGACCGCGCTGGTGGGCAACCGCGAGACCGGCGGCGGCGGCGGCTTCATCCTGCGCACCAACGCCGAGGACGCCACGGATGCCGAGCTCGGCGACGACATCGCCTACCTGCGCAAGACCTGGGCGCTGATCCGCGACCGGGCGCTGAAGTCGCCCCCGGGCTCGCTGCTGCACGAGGACCTGAGCCTGGTGCAGCGGGTGCTGCGCGACCTGGTCGACGAGCGCACCGGCTCGATCCGCATCGACTCGCGCATGCAGTTCGACCTGCTGCGCGAGTTCGGCCAGCTCTACACGCCCGGCGCGATCGGGCGGCTGCAGCACTACCGCGGCGAGCGGCCGATCTTCGACCTCTACAACATCGACCAGGAGATCGAGCGCGCGCTGGCGCGCCGGGTCGACCTGAAGTCGGGCGGCTATCTGGTGGTCGACCAGACCGAGGCGCTGACCACCATCGATGTGAACACCGGCGGCTTCGTCGGCGCGCGCAACTTCGACGACACGATCTTCAAGACCAACCTCGAGGCCGCGCAGGCGATCGCGCGTCAGCTGCGGCTGCGCAACCTGGGCGGCATCATCATCATCGACTTCATCGACATGACCCGCTCCGATCACCAGGAGCAGGTGCTGCAGGAGCTGCGCAAGCAGCTCGCGCGCGACCGCACCAAGATCACGGTCAGCGGCTTCACCCAGCTCGGTCTGGTCGAGATGACCCGCAAGCGCACCCGCGAGTCGCTGGCGCACATGCTGTGCCAGCCTTGCCCGACCTGCGGCGGCCGCGGCCAGGTCAAGACCGCGCGCTCGGTCTGCTACGACGTGCTGCGCGAGATCCTGCGCGAGGCGCGGCAGTTCAACCCGAAGGAATTCCGCGTCATCGCCTGCCCGGCGGTGATCGAGCTGCTGCTCGACGAGGAGAGCGCGCACCTGGCCGGCCTGAGCGACTTCATCGGCAAGCCGATCTCGCTGCAGGCGGAGGCGACGATGAACCCGGAGCAGTACGACATCGTGCTGATGTGACGACCGCCTGACCGAATGAGCCAAGAGAAGACCGCCACGCCCGAGATCAACCACCGCGCCACGGTGCGGCGCCTGCTGACCTATGTCGCGCGTCACCGGGGGCGCTTCATCGCCTCGATCGTCGCGCTGCTGATGACCTCGGCGATCGAGCCGCTGATCCCGGCGCTGTTCAAGAAGCTGCTCGACAGCGGCTTCCAGGCGGCCGACAGCTTCCCGATCTGGATGGTGCCGGCGGTCGTCATCCTGCTGTTCGCGGTGCGGGGCCTGACCACCTTCGCGGGCACCTACCTGATGACCGACGCGTCCTCGCGCGTGGTCTACGACGTGCGCCGCGAGCTGATCGACTCGCTGCTGAAGGTCGACGCCAAGGTCTTCGGCTGGCTGACGCCGGGTCTGGCGGTCAACAAGATCATCAACGACCCGCAGGGCTCGATCGCCACGCTGGCGGCCAGTTTCAACTCGCTGCTGCGCTCGGCCTCGACCTTCCTGTTCCTGTTCGGCTACCTGCTGTACCTCAACTTCCAGCTGACCATCCTGTCGATGGTGACGGTGCCGCTGCTGATCGTCGTGGTGCGCCGGCTGCACCGGCGCGTGACCCAGGTCGGCAGCCTGGAGTACGAGGCGCAGCAGCGCCTGGTCAACATCGTCGACGACGTGGCGCGGGCCTGGCGCATCGTGCGCACCTTCGATGCGCACGCCTTCGAGCGCAAGCGCTTCGAGGACGAGGCCTGGAACCTGCGCCGGCTGATGGTCAAGCGCACCGCCAGCAGCGCGCTGCTGACCCCGGCCACGCAGGTGGTCTCGGCGCTGGCGGTGTCGATCATCCTGTCGCTGGCGCTGTGGCAGGCGCGCAATGGCCAGGCCAGCGTCGGCGACTTCGTCGCCTTCCTGACCGCGCTCTTGATGACGATCTCGCCGCTGAAGCAGCTCACCGACGTCTCGCAGTCCTTCATCCACAGCCTGATCGGCCTGCGCGGCGCCTTCGAGCTGATCGACGCGCCGGTCGAGCCCGATCCGGGCACCCGCGATCTGCCGGCCTGCCGCGGCGACATCGACGTGCGCGCGCTCGAGGTCCGCTATCCCGACAGCCCGCGCGCGGCGATCGACGGCGTGTCGATGGCGATCCGCCCGGGCCAGACGGTGGCCTTCGTCGGCGCCTCGGGTGCGGGCAAGACCACGATGGTCAGCACGCTGCTGGGCTTCGTGCAGCCCACCGGCGGCGACATCCTGATCGACGGCGTGTCGATCCAGGAGATCCGCCGGCCCTCGCTGCGGCGCCATTTCGCGGTGGTCTCGCAGGACATCGTGCTGTTCGACGGCTCGATCGCGGCCAACGTGACCTACGCGCAGCCGCGCGACGATGCGCGGGTCGAGGCCTGCCTGCGGGCGGCCAACCTGTGGAGCTTCGTCGAGCAGCAGCCCGAAGGCATGGAGGCCGCCATCGGCGTCAACGGCAGCCGGCTCTCGGGCGGGCAGCGCCAGCGCCTGGCCATCGCGCGTGCGCTCTACAAGCAGAGCGCGGTGTGGATCTTCGACGAGGCCACCTCGGCGCTGGACGCCGAGTCCGAGCGGGTCGTTCAGCAAAGCATCGAGCAACTCTCCGGCGACAAGACGATCATCCTGATCGCGCACCGGCTCAGCACGGTGCGCCGGGCCGACTGCATCTTTGTGTTCGGCGACGGGCGCATCGTGGAATCGGGCACGCATGAGGGCCTGATCGCCCAAGGCGGGGTGTACGCGGACATGGTGCGTGCGCAGAGTCTGGATACAGTGCGCGACCCGAATCCGCAAATTGCGCAGAATGCGAGGTAGTTCAGGCGTGATTGTTGCTGTGCATTCGTGAATCCAAGGGGGGAACATGAGCGAAAAAAATGACTCGAACCGACCGGCTCGCGCGGCCATGGCGCGGCCTTCTCTGATCGGTCGGCTGGTGGCCCATGTGCGGCATCTCAACCGCGAGCGCCTGCGTCGCCGGCACCTGGTGCATGCGGTGCCTGCCGCAGGGAGCGTCCCGGTGGGCGGTCATCTGGCCGCGCCGGCCGCGCCGCTGCCCTACGAGCAGTGGATCGCGCGCTTCGATGACATCGAGGGCGAGAACCTTCTGAGCCTGAAGCAGCGTCTGGCGGATCTGCCGGTGCGCCCGCTGCTCTCCCTGGTCATGCCGGTGTACAACCCGGATCTGAAGTGGCTGGACGAGGCGATCGCTTCGGTGCGCCGCCAGCTCTACCCGAACTGGGAGCTGTGCATCGCCGATGACGCCTCGACCGATCCGGCCGTGCTGCAGCGGCTGCATCGGTTCGCGCAGCAGGACCGGCGCATCCGCGTGGTGGCGCGCGAGCGCAACGGGCACATCTCGGCCTGCAGCAATTCGGCGCTGGAGCTGGTGCGCGGCAGCCATGTCGGCTGGATCGATCAGGACGATGTGCTGCGCGAGCATGCCCTGCTGCTGATGGCCGAGGCCATCGGCCACTGGCCGCAGGCGCAGATGCTCTACTCGGACGAGGACAAGCTCGACGCCGAGGGCGTGCGCTGCGAGCCCTATTTCAAGCCGGACTGGAATCCGGAGCTGCTGCTGGGCCAGAACTATCCGAGCCACTTCACGATGATCGCCACCGAGCGGGTGCGTCGGCTCGGCGGCCTGCGCGTGGGCTTCGAGGGCGCACAGGATCATGATCTGCTGCTGCGCTGCACGGAGGGCCTGGATCCTCGTCCCAACGGCGGCGACGTCATCCACATCCCCCACATCCTGTACCACTGGCGCATGCACCAGGGCAGCACCTCGACCGGGGATGCGAGCAAGTCCTACGCGGCCCGCGCCCGCATCAAGGCCGTGCAGGAGCATCTGGATCGGCGGGGGCTGGCGGGGCGCGCTGTCGATGATGGCCGCGGTGGCTGCCGCGTGATCTGGCAGCGGCCCGATCCGGCGCCGAAGGTGTCCATCCTGGTGCCCACGCGCAACGGGCTGGCGCTGCTGCGCACCTGCCTGGAAAGCGTGCTGTCGCTCACCACCTATCCGAACTACGAGATCCTGGTGATCGACAACGGCTCGGACGATCCGGCCACGCTCGAGTACCTTCAGGAGATCGTGCAGCGCGACCGCCGCGTCCAGGTGATGCGCGATGACCGGCCGTTCAACTACTCGGCCCTGAACAATGCGGCCGTGCGGCGCACCCAGGGCGAACTCCTCGTGCTGCTGAACAACGACATCGAAGTGATCACGCCGGAGTGGCTCGACGAGATGGTGGCGCTGGCCGTGCAGGACGGCGTCGGCGCGGTCGGCGCACGGCTGCTCTACGGCGACGGCCGGCTGCAGCACGGGGGCGTGATCCTGCTGGGGCCGCGCGGCATCGCCGGTCACGCGCACAAGTTCTTCGCGCGCGACTGTGCCGGCTACATGGGCCGGGCGATGCTGCTGCAGTCCTTCAGCGCGGTCACCGCGGCCTGCCTCGTGCTGCGTCGATCGCATTTCGAGGCGGTCGGCGGACTCGACGAGCAGCAGCTGGCCGTCGCCTTCAACGATGTCGACCTGTGCCTGAAGCTGCGCGAGTCGGGCCTGCGCAATGTGTGGACGCCGCATGCCGAGCTGTATCACCACGAGTCGGTCTCGCGCGGCGCCGACGACACGCCGGCCAAGGCCGAGCGCTTCCGGCGCGAGGTCGAATGCATGAGCCGCCGCTGGGGCACGAAGCTCGAGCGCGATCCGGCCTACAGCCCGTGGCTGGCCCTCGAGCGCGAGGACATGTGCCATGCCGACGTGCCGCGGGTCAGTCTGAGCGAGCCGTGGTTCCTGACCCCGGCTCCATCGGCCGCGATCGAGCCGTCCGAGGCTCGTGCCGAGTCGGGCCACCGCCAGCTGGAGCAGGAGGCGGCCTGACCGGGGCGCTCAGGCCTGGCCGCGCAGCCGGGCCTGCAGCCGCTTGATGGCCACCGTCGGTGCCGGAAAGATCTGGTGCAGCGCCTTGCGGGTGCGCCACCACCAGGGCAGTTCGCGGTAGCTGCGTGCCAGCGCCCAGCGCTCTGCATCGCTGCGGGTCTCGCCGAGCTGGAACAGGTAGTTCGCGCGGTGGAAATTCAGGCCCAGGTGCCGGTCCACCAGCGCGCGCGCCTGGGGGCCGATGCGCGTGGCATCGTCCTGCAGCTGGCGCATCTCCGCCAGCTCGCGCAGCGTCTGCCGGCGCGTCCAGCGCTTCATCTGCTCGGCGTCGTCGAAGATGGGCTTGCGCGAGGTGCCGCCGCGCCGGTAGTGCACCAGCGGGGCCTCCACGGTCAGGGCGCCGCCGCCGGCCAGCGCCCGGAAGACCATCACCTGGTCTTCATAGAAGACCTCCCGGTCGAGCGGGCCGAAGCGCGTCATCATGCGCTTCGTGAACGCATGGGTCGCGCCGATGACGTAGGGGCGTTTCGCGGCCCACGCCTGCAGGTCCGACCACTGAGAGAGCTCGTCGACCCGGATGACCTCGTGCAGGCCGCCGTCGAGGTCCATGTCGATCACATGCGAGGCGATCAGGTCGGCCTTGCGGCCGGTGGCCTCCCAGGCGTCGAGCTGGCGCTCGACCCGGTCCGGCACCGAGAAGTCGTCGGCGGCCATCGTCACCAGCAGCTCGCCCTGCGCCAGCGCCACCAGATCGTTGTAGTGCCGGCCGATGCCCACGTTCTGGGGCGACTGCCGCACGACGACCCGGTGCGGGCCGCGGTAGTCGGCGGCGACCTGCTGCAGGACCTCGAAGGTGCCGTCGCTCGAGTGGTCGTCCGACAGGATGATCTCGTGGGGGCCGCCGGTCTGGGCCAGGCAGGCCTCGGCCGAGGCCCGGGCCCACTGGGCCTGCTGATAGGCCAGGAACAGGATGGTGACGAGGGGACGGTCGCCCCCAGGGACTGGGCTCATGCGTGCAAAGGCGTTGTGCGGGTGCGTGACAGGTGCGGGCGGACGGCGAGGGCGTTCTCAGACCGATCGCCACCGGCCCTCGGCCCGCAGCATGTGCAGGCTGTGGCCGCAGCGGGCGTTTTCCTCGGCGCTCCAGCGTCGGCGCTGGGCCTCGCGCTGGTGCTTGAAGCGCTTGCGCGCCAGCCAGCCCATGCCCAGGCGGCTGTAGAAGTAGTGCCGGTCGCCGAGCGACTTCGCCCCCGACTCCTTCTTCATCGCCTTCTGCGTGATCGAGCCGAAGTGGTGGAAGACCGCATCGCCCACCGTGCCGACCTCGATGCCCGCGCGCAGGCAGCGCACCAGGTATTCCATGTCCTCGTGGCCGCCCAGGCGGCGGTCGGTGTCGGGGAAGCCGATGGCCTCGAACACGCTGCGGTGCACCGCGAAGCACACGCCGTGGAACCAGCCGCGGCGCACCGTGCCGGCCATCTTCAGCAGGTACTGCGGCGCGAAGGCGTCGAAGCCGTAGTCGTCCTGGCCTTCGAGCAGCGCGGGGCTGACCACCTTCAGGCCGCGGGCCTCGGCGGCGTCCAGCATCGCCTCGATCGCGCGCGGGCCGGCCAGCACGTCGTTGTTCAGCAGCACGACCCAGTCGGCGTCGCGCGCCAGCAGCGAGCCTTGCGTCCAGGCGCCGCCGCAGCCCAGGTTGACCCGGTTGGCCAGCGTGCCCAGGCCGTCCTTTGTGGCACGTTCGGCCAGACGGGCCGGGGTCTCGTCGGTGCTGGCGTTGTCGATGACGAGGATGTCGGCGGGGCGCACGCCCTGTGCCTGCAGGCTGTCGAGGCACAGCGCGGTGTAGCGCCACTGGTTCAGCACCGGAATGACGATGGTGTAGCGGGAACTCATGCGCGTATTGTCACGCCACCAGCCGGTAGTGCTTGTGGCTCAGGTCCAGCCCGAACCAGCGTTCGAGCACCATCGCCTTGCGGTGCTTGCGTTCGCGGCGGGTCAGCGGGTGGGCCGGATCGGGCGTGAAGGCGGGCTCGGCGTCGTGCGCCAGCCAGTCGGCCATGCAGGCCGGGTGCGTGCCCTCGAACGGCCGCAGCGCCTGCGGGTCGATCGAGTAGGTCATCTTCGGCGGCTGGTGCGACCAGTACTTGCTGACCTGGTCCATCTTGGCCTGCATGTAGTCGAGCCGGCGCACATGGCCGTAGTGGTAGATGTGCGCACCCGCCAGCGCCGCCTGCGGGTGGCGGCCGCGGCGGTGGCGGTCCATCACCACCCAGAACTGGCCGTCGGGCGCGTAGCTGCGGATCGTGTTGCGGATCAGCCGGCATTCGCGCCGGTACCAGGCCGGGCTCACCGCCAGCCACTGCGGCGAGCCGTAGAAGTGCAGGTAGTCGAACACCAGCGCCTCGACCGCCGGATTGGCGTGATGGCGGTCGACCGCGGCGCGGATGGCCGGCAGCTCGGCCTCGTGCAGCACCTCGTCGCCCTCGAGGTAGAAGGCCCAGTCGCCGGTGCAGGCGTACTGGGCGATCATCTTCTGCTGCGCGTAGACGAAGCCCTTCTCGGCCATGCGCTCGTTCCAGAGGGTCGGGAGGATGCGGATCTTGGGCTGCTCGGCCGCCAGCGCGTGGATGCGCGCCTCGGTCTCGTCCTGGCCGGCGCCCAGCGCGATCACGAACTCGTCGACCAGCGGCAGGATCGAGCGGATCGAGGCCTCGAAGGGGAAGCCCAGCTTCACGCCGTGGCGCAGGAAGGTGAAGCCGCTGATCGAGGCGGGGGCCGGGCGGGGGGCAGAGGAGATCGTCATCCGGGAGGGGTCAGGGCGGGCAGGGCGGGGCGGCGCGGCGGCGCCGCAAGCCCTGATTATCGGTGCACCGCTCTGAAGGGCTGCGCCGCACGCGGTCTGCCCGCCGCCGGGATCCGGGTCGTGCCTACAATCGGAGGCTTGCTCGCCCATGACTGATCCCACCCCTTTCCCCGCTGCCCGCCCGGCCGATCCCGCCCTGTCGGTCGTCATCATCACCCGTGACGAGGCGGCCCGCCTCGAGCGCTGCCTGCGCTCGGTGGCCTTCGCCGACGAGGTCGTCGTCGTCGACAGCGGCAGCACCGACGGCACGGTCGAGCTCGCGCGCCGGCTGGGCGCGCGTGTCGAGGTCACGCCCGACTGGCCCGGCTTCGGCGCGCAGAAGAACCGGGCGCTGGCGCGGGCGCGCGGGCGCTGGGTGCTCAGCCTGGATGCCGACGAGTGGCTCGACGAGACGCTGGCGGCCGAGGTGGCCCGCACGGTGGCCGCCGCGCCCGGTCGCACCGCCTTCCGGCTGTCGCGGCTGTCGTCCTTCTGCGGCCAGTGGATGCGCCACGGCGGCTGGTATCCCGATCCGGTGCTGCGCCTGTTCCCGCGCGGCGCGGCGCGCTTCAGCGACGACCGGGTCCACGAGCGGCTGCTCTGGGACGGCGCGGTCGAGGGGCTGGGCGGCCACCTGCTGCACGAGAGCATGGCCTCGCTGACGGTGGCCAACGACAAGATGAACCGCTACTCCAGCGGCCGCGCCGCCGACCTGGCCGCGCGCGGGCGCCGTGGCGGCCTGGGCCGCGCGATCGGCCACGGCCTGTGGGCCTTCGTGCGGACCTGGATCCTGCGCCGGGGCTTTCTCGACGGGCGGCTGGGCTTCGTGCTGGCCGTCCACAATGCCGAGGCGTCCTACTATCGCTATCTGAAGATCTGGCTGGAGTGCGGCGACGCGCCCCGGCTGCCGACTCCTCCGTCCCGATGAATGCACCGATGAGCGCACCGCTGAGTCCCTCCGATCGTCGCCATTTCCTGCGCCAGGCTGCGGCCGGCTGCGCCGTGCTCGGCCTGTCGGGCGGTCTGGCGCCCGCGCAGGCCCAGTTCCGCGTCGAGATCTCCGGCATCGGCGCCTCGCAGATTCCGGTGACCATCGCGCCGTTCCGCGAGGAGGACCGCGCGGCGGTGCCGATCTCGCAGGTCATCCGCACCGACCTGGAGCGCAGCGGGCTGTTCCGCATCGTGCCGGCCGGCAGCGACATGATGGACGAGCTCTCGCGCCCGGATTTCCCCGCCTGGCGCAACCGCGGCACCGATGCGCTGGCCGCCGGCTCGGCCACGCGGCTGGCCGACGGCCGCCACGACCTGCGCTACCGTCTGTGGGACGCGGTCAAGGGCGTCGACCTGCTGGGGCAGTCGATGGCGGTGCCGCGCGAGGACCTGCGCCGCGCCGCGCACCGCATCGCCGACGAGATCTACCAGAAGCTCACCGGCGAGCGCGGCGTCTTCTCGACCCGCATCGCCTATGTCTCCAAGAGTGCCGGCCGCTACACGCTCTTCGTGGCCGACGCCGACGGCGAGGGCGCCAAGGTGGCGGTCGGCGGCGCGCAGCCGATCATCTCGCCGGCCTGGTCGCCCGATGGCAACGAGCTGGCCTATGTCTCCTTCGAGAGCGGCAAGCCGGTCGTCTACGTGCAGGATGTCGGCTCCGGCCAGCGCCGCGTCGTGGCCAATGCCAAGGGCTCCAACAGCGCGCCGGCCTGGTCGCCCGATGGCAGCCAGCTGGCGGTGACGCTCACCCGCGACGGCAACTCCGAGATCTACCTGGTCGGCCGTGCGGGCGGCGAGCCGCGCCGGCTGACGAACGCCTCCAGCATCGAGACCGAGGCGGCCTGGTCGGCCGACGGCCGCTCGATCTACTTCGTCAGCGACCGCGGCGGCGGCCCGCAGATCTACCGCATGGGCACGGCCGGCGGCAGCGCCGAGCGGGTGACCTTTTCCGGCAGCTACAACATCAGCCCGGCGCTGAGCCCGGACGGCCGCTGGATGGCCTACGTCACCCGCAACGGCGGCGGCGCCTTCCGCCTGCAGCTGATGGACCTGTCCTCGGGAACCGTGACCGCACTCACCGACACCAACGACGACGAAAGCCCGAGCTTCGCGCCCAACAGCCGTCTCATCATCTACGCCAGCCGCGCCGGCGGGCGCGACGTGCTGATGACCACCACGCTCGACGGGTCCATCAAGGCCCGTCTGAGCCCGCCGATGGTCGACGTGCGCGAGCCGGTCTGGGGTCCCTTCGGCCGCTGATGCGCGGCCGGTCTTGCTGGCTTACCGTCTCCGACGAGACACCTCTGGAGAACATCGAATGATCATGAACCTTCGTTCGCGCGCCGCCGTCCTGTCGCTGGGCCTGGGCGTCGCCGTCCTGGCCGGCTGCGCCTCGAGCACCCGTGTCGCGCCGCCGGCCCCGGTCGAGAACCGCGGCACCGGCACCATCTCGGGCGCAGGCACCGGGAGCCAGGGCGCGGGCGCCAGCGGCGTGGGCAGCTCGGCCGTCACGCCGGTCGACACCGGCCGCAGCGCCGATGCCGGCGCCGGGGCCGGCCGCATCGTCTACTTCGATTTCGACAGCTTCGTCGTCAAGGACGACTACCGCAGCGTGGTCGAGGGCAACGCCCGCCGCCTGAGTGCCGACCGCAAGCGCCGCATGATCGTCGAGGGCCACACCGACGAGCGTGGCGGGCGCGAGTACAACCTGGCGCTGGGCCAGAAGCGCGCCGACGCGGTGGTGCGCTCCCTGGTGCTGCTGGGCGCGCAGGACGGCCAGCTCGAGGCGGTGAGCTTCGGCAAGGAGCGTCCGGCCGAGTCGGGCGGCGACGAGGCCGCCTGGGCCAAGAACCGCCGCGCCGAGCTGAAGGACCGTTGAGATGGCGAGCCGATTCCTGTCGCTGCGGGGCGCACGGGCGCCTGTGGCGCTGCTGCTGGCGCTGGCTGCGGCCTGGCCGCTGGGCGCCCAGGCGGGCCTGTTCGACGACGAGGAGGCCCGCAAGGCCATCGTCGACCTGCGCGGCCGCCTCGAGCGCACGCAGCAGGAAAATGCCGACCGGGACGCGCGCCTGCGCGATCTGACCGAGCAGGTCGAGACGCTCAAGCGCAGCCTGCTCGACCTCAATGCCCAGATCGAGTCGCTGCGCGCCGAGCTGGCCCGCCTGCGCGGCCAGGACGAGCAGCACACCCAGTCGGGCAAGGACCTGGCGCGCGACATCGCCGACCTGCAGCGCCGCCTCAAGGACCAGTTCGCGGCCCTGGACGACCGGGTGCGTCGCCTCGAGCCCCAGCGCGTCTCGCTCGACGGCCGCGACGCGGTGGTGGAGGCCCCCGAGAAGAAGGCCTACGACGAGGCGATCGCCATCCTGCGCAAGGGCGAGTTCGCCAATGCCGCCACCGCCCTGACCGCGTTCCAGAAGCGATTCCCCTCCAGCCCCTACCAGGCGCATGTGCAGTACTGGCTGGGCAACGCGCTCTACGGCAAGGGCGAGGTCAAGGAGGCGATGACGATCTTCCGTGCGCTGGTGAATACCACGCCGGACCATCCGCGCGCGTCCGAGGCCCTGCTGGCGCTGGCGAACTGCCAGATCGAGCTCAAGGACCCGAAGGGCGCACGCCGCACGCTCGAGGAGCTGGTGCGCAACTATCCGCAGTCCGAGGCCGCGCAGGCGGGCGCGGAGCGCATCAAGCAGCTGAAGTGAGCACGATGGTCGTGGGGCAAGACGTGTCGTCGGGTTTCGCGGGCACGCCGGCGGTCGAGGATCCCGATCTGGAGCGCCGCTTCGGCGGCCTGCGCCGACTCTGGGGCGACGCGGCCTATGCCCGTGTGCGCGCGGCGCGCGTGGCGGTGGTCGGGGTCGGCGGGGTCGGATCCTGGGCGGTCGAGGCCCTGGCGCGCAGCGGCGTGGCCGAGCTGGTGCTGATCGACCTGGACCAGGTGGCCGAGTCCAACATCAACCGCCAGATCCAGGCCCTGGGCACCACGGTGGGGGCGGCGAAGGTGCTGGCGCTGCGCGAGCGCATCGCCGACATCCACCCGGGCTGCCGCGTGCAGGCGGTCGAGGAGTTCGTCGAGCCGGACAACTGGCCCGCGCTGCTGCCCGGGTCGGTCGACGTGGTCATCGATGCCTGCGACCGCAACGCCGCGAAGCTGGCGATGGCCCGCTGGGCGCTGGGCGGCGGGCACCGGCTGGTGATGGCGGGCGCGGCCGGCGGCAAGTCGCATCCCGAGCGGGTGGAGGCGGCCGATCTGGCCGAGGTGACCCATGATCCGCTGCTGGCCCGCCTGCGCCAGCAACTGCGCCGGGAGGGTGCCCCGAGGCAGGGACGCATCGGCGTGCGTTGCGTCTTCTCGCGCGAGGCGGTCCAGCGGCCTCAGGTCGATGCCGCCTGTGCGGTCGACGGCAGCCTGAACTGCCACGGCTACGGCTCGAGCGTCACGGTCACGGCCAGCTTCGGTCTGGTCGCCGCCGCCCAGGCACTCGAGTGGGTGCGCGCGGGTACTTGACGAACCAGGGGCGGTCTGTATTAGAATTTATGGCTCGGCTGATCAGTGAATGATTGGTCGAGCCGGTGGGGTCGTTAGCTCAGTTGGTAGAGCAGCGGACTTTTAATCCGTAGGTCGCAGGTTCGAGTCCCGCACGACCCACCAAAACATGATACAGTCGCGGTCTCGATGAATATCGAGAACATGACAAGGGCTCTTAGCTCAGTTGGTAGAGCAGCGGACTCTTAATCCGTAGGTCGAGTGTTCGAGTCACTCAGGGCCCACCAAACCTTGTCATGAACAAATCGATGCCATTGCCTTCGGGCAGTGTCACGGGCTCTTAGCTCAGTTGGTAGAGCAGCGGACTCTTAATCCGTAGGTCGAGTGTTCGAGTCACTCAGGGCCCACCAGAGAATTCAACGTTAAAGCGTTGAGCAACAAGGACAAGGACTTTGCAGAAATGCAAAGTCCTTTTTTGCTTTTGCATCGGACTTTCTCAGTCCGTTGATCTGTTTTCGCGCTGCATTTCTCCGGTGATGGTCCTGGGCGTCATGCGCAGCACGAGCTGAATTCGCCCATCGGTGGCATGACCGGCTACATGCAGCCGCGCCAGGAGTGGCTGGATCACATCGCCATCTGCCGGATGCGCCGCTACACCGCGTGCAGGCCAGCACCTTCTGAGCACTCTGAGCACTTTGAGCAATCAGGGCGCGGGCGCGGCCAGGATCGGCAGCGCCGGCCGGGTGGCGCCGTCCAGCGTCTGGCGCACATCCTCGGGCAGGGCGCGCTGCTCGGTGCGCAGCACCTCGTAGCGGTCGATCGACAGCCGGCTGGCGCTGGCCTCGTCAGGCATGACGTGCGGACGCAGGAAGACCACCAGATTGGTCTTCTTTCGGGTCTGGCTGTGGGCGCGGAACAGCGCCCCCAGCACCGGCACATGCGACAGCGCCGGCATCTCGTCGTTGCTGGCGCTCCAGCTGTCCTCGATCAGGCCGCCGAGCACCACCAGCTTGCCGTTGCCCACCACCACCTTGGTCTCGATGGCGCGCTTGTTGGTCGTCGGGCCGCTCGTGCTGCTGGTGCTGGCCACCGAGGACGATTCCTGGAAGAGGGTCAGGCGGATCTGCCCGTCGGCGCTGATCTGCGGCTTGATGCGCAGCGTGATGCCCACGTCCTTGCGGTCGATCGTCTGGAAGGGGTTGGCCGAGGTGCTGCTGGTGTAGCTGCCGGTCACGAAGGGCACGTTCTGGCCGACGACGATCCTGGCCTCCTCGTTGTCCAGCGTCACGACGTTGGCGTTGCTCAGGATGTTGCTGCCGGCCTGCGACTCCAGCGCCGAGGCGATGGTGCCCAGCGTCACCGTCGACAGCGACGAGGCGCTGATGCCCAGGATCTGCGGCCACTTCACGCCGATGTCGCGGCTGCGGCTGGCATCGACCTCGGCCACCAGCGTCTCGACGTAGATTTGCGCGCGGCGCTGGTCGAGCTGGTCGATCACGGCGCGGATGTCGCGCCAGAGCGGCTCGGGCGCGGTGATGATCAGCGCGTTGCTGGCCGGATCGGCCTGGATGGCGCCACCGGTGGAGGGCGCGGCCGAGGCGGTCACGGGCGAACTGGTCTCGGCCGACGTGCTGCTGCCCCCCGAGCTGCTGCCGCTGCTGCGTGCGGTGGTGGATGGCGGTGCGGCCGACGAGGCGCTGGCCGCACCGCTTCCACCGCCGCGCGCAGCCTCCTCGGACGCCGGGAAGGCCGCCCGCAGCACGGTGGCCAGCCGGGTGGCCTCGGCATGCTGCAGGTAGACGACATGCACCCGGCCGCTGGCGCCGCCGGGCTGGTCCAGCCGCGCCACCAGCGCGCGCACCCGCGCCAGCCGGGCGGCATTGGGCGCACGCACCAGCAGCGCATTGAGCGAGGGGTCGGCCAGCACCAGGGGGGTCGGGGCGCCGCCGGCCGGCGCGGGCGTGGCGCCGCCGCCCGCATCGAGCAGCTTCTGCACCGTGGCGGCCAGCACGGTGGCCTGGGTGTGCTGCAGCGCGATCACCTCGACGTCGGTCGAGCTGGGCGTGTCCAGCGCGGTGATCAGCGTGCGCAGGCGCGCCAGGTTGCTCGCGTAGTCGGTGATGACCAGCGTGTTGGTGCCGGCGTTGACGTTGATGGTGTTGTTCGGGCTGATCAGCGGGCGCAGCACGGTGAGCAGGTTGCTCGCGTTCTCGTGCTCGATCGGGATGACCTGCGTGACGATGGTGTCGCCCTGGGCGGGGCCGCCGGCAGGGACCGACACCCCGGCCTGCAGCCGCGCCTCGGCCTCGGGCACGATGCGACGCAGGCCCTCGGTCTCGACCACCGCATAGCCCAGGCCCCGCAGTGCGGCCACGAACAGCGTCCAGGCCCGCGCGACCGGCACCGCCTCGTCGGTGTAGAGCGTGATCTTGCCGCGCACGCGCGGATCGACCAGCAGCGGGCGCCCGGTCATGGCGCTCATCGCGCGGGCGCAGGCCTCGATGTCGGTGTCGGGAAACCGCAGCGTGACGTCGGCCGCATGGGGCGCGCCGGGGGCGGGCGCAGCGGCGGGGTTGCCGGCATGCAGGCAGAGCAGGGCCGCCAGCGCGGCCGGGGGAACAAGGCGTCTCACGGGCGGGCACTGTGCGCGTGCCGTGTCTCCGATTGGTGTCCGGAATGTTGCTTTTCAGACCTGGGGTGAGAGGAAGAAATGAGAAAATTCGCACAAATTTTTTCATTTGATAATTTTGGGAATATATGTTCTTCGGTGCTGTTGCTAACATGATCCGATAATTGAACCACCAGTACCAAATGGCGACTTGCCTGTGGTCTGGCTATCAATATTAATCAATTTTTGATAGGCAAAAAGATGACGAGAAATGCAAGAAGGTCAAAGAACAAGATAAAAAGAAAAATATTGGTAAGCCAGATATTTTATTCAAAGGATCAAATTCCAGCCCTGGATAAAAACTTTATTCATTACGATAATTCTGGTCGGGATGATGTCCTGCGCGAATTTTCTGTCTTTGAGCGACTGGAGAGATTGCCTGCACAGAAGAAGTCGGAATTGTGGGGGGCTGTTTCATGGAGATTCACTGAAAAAACTGGCTTGACGGGGGAAAAGTTTCTGTCGCTTGTAGAGGCCGAGCCTGGTTTTGATCTTTATTACTGTAATCCTTTTCCCGAGCATGAGGCACTTTATATAAATGGCTGGCAGCAGGGAACGGTCTCTCATCCGGCATTCATCGAGCTTTGTGCCCATGTTTTGAAAGCGGCAGAATTGAATATTGATGAGATAAAGTCTGTCCAGTCAAGTAATTATTTTTCTGCCTGTAACTACTTCTTGGCGAGTCCAAATTTCTGGGGTTTGTACTTGCCATGGGTGAAATCCATCATTTCTAAAGCACGTTCTGGCTTGCCCGAGGCGATGGTCAAGGTACTTGATTCCAGATTGAGTGACCCGACGTCACAGCATCCTGGTGCAACTTACTGGCCATTCATCGTCGAGCGACTATTACCGCAATTCCTGCATGGGCCAGGGCGTGATCTTAAGATTTGCAAGGTGGCTCTTCCTGCAACAGAAGCAAGGATGAACGTGCATTTGCAGCGTCTGCGCGAGATGAAGGACGTCGCCCATCGTACGCGTTCTATATGGATGTATTCTTGCTGGCTGAATTATAGAAACATCTATCTTCTTCAGAATTTTGGTAAGGTTTGGTGTCGCCGCTATCTCCCGATGATCAGTGTTGCTGAGCCGGAGTTTTGGTGAATATGGGGGAATTATTGGATGGTGAGCTCGCGACAGCCCTTGCTCAAGCTCGTCAGGCCATGCAAGCAGGCGATGTATCTGCTGCACTGCATGCTTACCATCAAGCCAGCTTGCTGGCCCCTCAGTCAGTGCATGTGAGGCTAGACCTTGCCGTCGCTTTTTTGGCTGCTAAGGATCCAGAGGAAGCGCTTGGACAAGCTGAAATGGCAGCGTTTCACGCTGAATCTGAAAATGACGCGGGCAGTTGGCGTATCAGTCTGGTGCGGGGCATGGCGCACAGACAACTGGGAAGAGTCGATCAAGCTTTTGCTGATTTTCATATGGCTCTCGCTGCCCCTGCGCTTCCTGATGATTCGCGCCAAAGTCTGTTGCAGCAATGTGCAGATATTCAGCTCAATGCCTTTGGAAATGCTCGTGCTGCTGCATGCTTGAAGCGAGAATCTGCCATCAATAAAAAACCGGGTCTGCTGCTTCAGGCTGAATTGGCAGAAGTCGTGGCAGATCTGTATGAGGGGGGACGCGGTGCGCAAGAAATCACAGACGCTTTCGTCTCTCTGGGCGCACGCTTTAAACGTCAGATCAACGGACAGGTGCCGGCAGAGACGCCACGCAAAGGCCAGCGTATTCGCCCAAGAATTGGGTTGATTTCGCAGCAGTTTTGTGCTTCCCCTGTTGGTTTTCTGACGCTTGGTGTATTTCGTGAGCTGTCACGACATGCCGATCTGGTGTTCTTCGATCGTGGGAGCAAGCCAGACTGGGCTCATGCTGCTTATCAGTCCATGGCTCGGCATTGGTTGCCTTGTGCAGGGTTCAGTGCTGCTCAATTGTTGCGCCTGCTGGCGGCAGCAGATCTTGATGCCTTGATCGATCTGAGCGGATGGACTGATGCCGAAGCCCTGTGTGCTGTAGCGACCAAACCGATCCGCCGTCAGCTCAAATGGGTCGGCGGGCAAGCTGCCACCACTGGATTGCAATGCTTCGACGGCATGATTACCGATGCACGGCAGGTGCCTGATGCTGCGCGAGCGCTCTACACCGAGCCATTGTTACGTGCGAAACACGGCTACGTGACTTATCAGGCTCCGCCTTATCGCCCTGCCTTGGCGCAGGCCGCTGCCTGTCCGCCTGACCCGCGAGGTCGTCCGGCACGTGGTGTCTATGCCCTTGTCAGTCATCCGGCCAAGATCAGCACCGATACCGTGCAACGGATCCAGGCACTCAAGCCCAAGCGACTGTTGCTGATCGACCATAGATGGCGCCATCAGGGTACGAAGCTGGGGGCAGGAGCTCGACTCGGAACCCTTCTGGATGTCGCTGAATTTGTCACCCCATCGGATCATCCTGCCTATTTGGATGCTTTGGCTGATTTGGATGCTGCCTTCATCGATACCAGTCCGTATGCCATGGGACTGACAGCGATCGAATTGCGTCTGCTTGGCAAGCACATTCTTACGATAAATCGCAGTCCAGTCGCTCTGATGTGCCAGCGGCATGCGATCGCTCATCTGGGCGCTCGCCGTTTCGATCATCACGGCGAGTTGGCATCCGATTTGCTTCAATGGTGTCGAGCTGCATGAGCATGTCTGAAGATAAAAAAGAAGAAGAAAATATACAGTGGGTTGAAATCTCGGAGTGGCGTCAGTGGGCCAAGCACAACCGGGAAATTGAGTTCCCTGGTTTCGTGGCGATGAACTCATCCGTTGTGGCTGTGATGCCTTATTTGCGGCGCTCGGAAGCTGAGCGCAGTGCTCGACTGATGATTTCTCGGGCAGGTGCACCTCTGCGGGTGATCGCTGTGCATGATGACTTGGGAATTGGACCTATCGCTGTCTGGAATGATGTTGTTCCACACCTCCGGTGCAATTACATTATTTATTGCGCTGAAGATGCCTTCGCCGGACGGTACTGGTTACGCTTTGCTCTTCAGGCCATGGTGCCGGCCAGCACTGGGCTGCTTGCTTTCAACGACGGAAAGTGGTTTGGACAGATGGCTGCTTTTGGTATGGTGCGCAAGGCGTGGCTGGACCGTATCTATGATGGTTTTCTATTCTTCCCTCAATATTCTCGGCATTATGCAGATGTGGAACTGAGTTTGATCGCGAAGTTTCATGACGCATTGGTATATAGCCCCCATTCCATCCTGCTTGAAATTGATTATGAAAAGGATGCCAAGGAAACAGATTTCCACGACAAACTATTATTCAAGCAGAGGGCTACAGGAGGATTTGATAAAAGAATAGACAGGCCAGATTTTATGAAATTTTTA
>JAUPTP010000159.1 GCA_030918015.1 Pseudomonadota bacterium | reverse complement strand
GCATGATGTAGACCGAGAAGCGGATCATCTCCCAGGCCGGGATCTTGGTCGCGCCGTCATGGCCGCCATGCTCATCGGCGTAGCTCGGGTGCGGGCTGCGCGCGTAGTTCATGTCGAAGACCTGGTCCATCTCGCCCATCGTGAGCGGGATCGGCGGCGGATTGATCCAGACGTCGCGCTCGCCGTGGCGCTGCACCAGCGCGCGGGCGTTGCCGGGATTGGTCTCCAGATGCAGCACCCGGCTGGCGTGGGCATAGAGCACCGGGTCGGACTTGACCTGCTCGTAGGACGGCAGCCGGATCACGGTGCGCTCGCGCGGCGGCAGCTGGATGCGGCCCGACAGCGCCCGCGCCGACGGAATGAGGCGGATCGGCTGCGCGCTGTCGGCCGCCGGGGCGCCGCCCGATTCCTTCGCGCAGGTCGTGCCCTGCTCGGCCGCCTGCTCCTCGGTGGTCTGGTAGGGGTTGATGAAGGCGTCCACCCGGCCCGGGCGGTCGACCTCGGTCGAGTCCAGCTCGAACCAGCCGGCGGCGCTGGGGTCGTCGGTGCGGCGCAGGAAGGCGGTGCCGCGCACGTCGGTGATGCGCTCGATCGGCTCGCGCGCGGCCAGGCGGTGCGCGATCTCGACGATGGCGCGCTCGGCGTTGCCGTAGAGCAGCAGGTCGGCCTTGGCGTCGACCAGGATCGAGCGGCGCACCTTGTCCTGCCAGTAGTCGTAGTGCGCGATGCGGCGCAAGGACGCCTCGATGCCGCCGGCGATCACCGGCACGTCCTTGAAGGCCTCGCGGCAGCGCTGGGTGTAGACCAGCGTGGCGCGGTCCGGGCGCTTGCCCGCCACGCCGCCGGGCGTGTAGGCGTCGTCCGAGCGGATCTTCCGGTCGGCGGTGTAGTGGTTGATCATCGAATCCATGTTCCCGGCGGCGACGCCGAAGAACAGGTTCGGTCGGCCCAGCGCCCGGAAGGGCTCGGCCGAGTTCCAGTCGGGCTGCGCGATGATGCCGACGCGGAATCCCTGGGCCTCCAGCGTGCGGCCGATCACCGCCATACCGAAGCTGGGATGGTCGACATAGGCGTCGCCCGTCACGATGATGACGTCGCAGGAGTCCCAGCCGAGCTGGTCCATCTCGGCGCGGCTCATCGGCAGGAACGGCGCGACCCCGAAGCGTTTCGCCCAGTACGGGCGGTACTGGTTCAGCAGCTTCGGGGCGGCGGGAGGCGCGGTCAGGGTGGAGGCGGTCACGGATGGGGCCCTCGTGATGGATCGTGGCAGGGCAAAGGGGAAACCCTCCATTGTCGCCGCAGTCCGGCCTGTGCCGCCTATCACGGTGCACAAGGCCACAGGCGCGGCCGGCTTGATCCTCATCAAATGGCCGTCGGGTGCCCGAAAATACCATGGCAGGTATATAACCTCATGCACGACCGATCGCCATGTCCTCGACCAGCTACCCCGACCTCACCCGCGACATCAGCCGCCAGCTCGCCGGGCTGCGGCAGAGCCAGAAAGGCACGATGCAGGGCTTCGGCGCGATGGCCGCGGCCTCGATGGCCGACGGCGCGCTGTCGGAGAAGCACAAAGAGCTGATGGCCACCGCGATCGCGGTCAGCCAGCGCTGCGCCGGCTGCATCGGCTTCCATGTCAAGGCACTGATCCGCCTGAGCACCACGCGGGCTGAATTCGAGGAGATGCTCGGCGTGGCGGTCTACATGGGCGGCGGCCCGGCGCTGATGTACTGCGCCGAGGCGCTGCAGGCCTGGGAGCAGTTCGCGCCGGCCAGCTCCGACTCAGTAGCCGCTGGCGTCTGAGCGCCCCAGGCCGCGCCGGCGCGCCACCTCGCCCAGCGCCAGCAGGCCCGCCCCCAGCATCGCCGCCGGCGTGGGCTCGGGCACGGGTGCGGACAGCGGGGGCATCGACAAGGCGGTCGACGACGTCTCCAGCTCGATGGTCAGCACCTGGGACGAGGTCCACGACCAGGTCGACAGGTTGGCCCGGCCCCGCACGCCGTCGCTGAAGAGCACCTCGACATAGGCATTGCGCAGCGAGCTGCCGACCGTGTCGATCATGCTGTCGATGCTGCCCGACGAGGTCGAGGCGATGCGGTCCAGGTCCAGGCCGCC
This sequence comes from Pseudomonadota bacterium, assembly GCA_030918015.1. Taxonomy (GTDB): domain Bacteria; phylum Pseudomonadota; class Gammaproteobacteria; order Burkholderiales; family Burkholderiaceae_C; genus Sphaerotilus. The sequence goes on along the minus strand of JAUPTP010000159.1, from coordinate 3,937 downwards.
GAAGGTCAGCGCCTGGCCCGCGGTGACATCCAGATCGCCCCAGTAGGCGGTCGAATAATGGGCGGTCGATCCCTGCAAGGTGTCGAGCGCCTGGTCGCCGCCGCCGTAGCGCTCCCACACGCCCACGCCGTCTTCCTGGGCGCCCATCGAATACCAGAAACCGGCCAGCGCGATGCCGTCGGAGGAATCGTTGAAGATCTGGCCGGATTGCAGAAACCAGTCACCATCGAGCGTGATGACGGCCGCATGGCGGGTATCGGCTGCGGAGGCCAGGGTGGAGGTCGCGCCGATCAGCAGCGCGGCGAGTGCGGAAGCAGTGCGGGAAAGAATCTTCGTGCGGGTGCTGTCGCACAGATTTCGGATGATGTCGGTCATTGTTGTGGCTGTTCTCTGGACGACACCCGATGGCTCATCTGCGGAGCTTCTCGTTGTTTCGGCTGTCGTCATCCCTTGCCGCAACCGTAACGACAAAAAGATGAAAAATCACCCGCCAAACACCCCTAAATAAGGGGTTGATCCAACGCAAAACAACTCTATGTCGGCGATATTCGTGAATATCTCACTGTCAATGCCCCTTGTTTCAGGGTTGACACGGACTCACGGTGTTGCAGAACTGTTTCTTCCGCGGTGCCCGAAATCGTCGGCCATCAGGCGATGGAGAAAGTCGTCGCCGGGAATCGGCCGCCCGAGAAGATAGCCCTGAACCACGTCGCAGCCCTGCTCGCACAGGAAATCGAGCTGCTCGATCGTCTCCACGCCCTCGGCCACCAGGCCGACCTCGAGCGCGCGCGCCATCGACACCATCGCGCCGACCAGGCGAGAGCTGCCGCCATCCTGCGGCACCTGCCGCAGGAAGGAGCGATCGATCTTGAAGCGCTGCACCGGCAGATCGCGCAGGTAGGCCAGGCTGGAATAACCGACCCCGAAGTCGTCGATCGCCACGCTCACGCCCAGGGCATGCAGGCGCGACAGCATCTGCCGGGCCTGCGCGACATCGCCCACCATCAGGCTCTCGGTGATCTCCAGCTCGAGGCGCTGCGCCGGCAGCGCATGGCGCGCCAGGGCCTGCGCGACCACCTCGACGATGTCGTCGCCCAGCACCTGCCGCACCGAGACATTGACCGCCACCACGATCGGCCTGCGGGCCAGGTCTGACCAGCCGACCGCCTGCCGGCAGGCCTCGTCGATCACCCAGCGCCCGATCGGCACGATCAGGCCCGACTCCTCGGCCAGAGGGATGAACCGGTCCGGCGGCACCATGCCCAGCCGCGGATGGCGCCAGCGCAGCAGGGCCTCGGCGCCGACCACCTGCAGCGTGCGGCCGTCGAACTGGGGCTGGAAATGCAGCTCCAGCTCGTGCCGCTCCAGCGCATGGTGCAGATCGGCCTCCAGGCGCAGCCCGTCGATCGTGGCCACCGTGCCGGCCCGTGCGATGCGGAACTGGGAGCGTCCGGCCCGCTTGGCCTGGTGCAAGGCGCTGTCGGCACGGGTCATCAAACCGATGTCGTCGGTCGCGTCGCCCGCTCCGCCGCCTTCGGCCCAGGCGATGCCCAGGCTGCCGCCCGGGCGCAGCGTGTGCTCGCCGAGCTGCAGCGGCTGGCCCAGCCCGGCCAGCAGGTCGCGGGCATGCGCCTCGATCGCCGCCTCGTCCACCAGGGCGGGATCCTGGAAAAGCAGCGCGAACTCGTCGCCGCCCAGACGCGCCAGCAGCACCGACTCGCCCGAGAACTGCCGCAGCCGCTCGCCCACCGCCGACAGCACCTGGTCGCCCGCCAGCGGCCCGAGTGTCTCGTTGATCTTCTGGAAGCGGTCCAGATCGAGCAGCATCAGCACCAGCCGGCCACTGCCCGCCGACGCCCCCGCCCGCAAGCGGCTCGCCAGCAAGTCCTGGAAGGCCTCGCGGTTGTAGAGGCCGGTCAGCCCGTCATGGCGGGCGATGCTGCGCAGCCGCTCGTCATCGCCGGCGACGATCTGGTCGAGCCGGCGGCACTCGGCCTCGCTGCGGCGGGCCCTCTGCTGCAGCCAGCCCACCAGCACGGCCGCCGAGACCGTCAGCGCCAGCCCGGCGAACAGCACCAGCAGCGACAGCGGATCGACGCGGTGATCGACCGGATCGCGCTCGAGCCCCAGATGCCACAGCCGCCCGCCCACCTCGAAGGTGCTCTCGTGCAGATCCTGCCCGCGCACGGCCGGGTTCGGCGCGCCCTGGATCGGATGCCAGGCCGTCTGAGGCAGACCGTCGGTCAAGCGGCCGACATCGTTCAGCAGCAGATGCAGGTCACGCGTGTCGGCATCATGGGTGTGACTGGCATCGAGCAGCCGGGCGGCGTCGATCAGCACCCGCACATGGCCGGCATGCGAGGCCCGGCGCCGCTCGACCGAGCCGGGATCGCCCTGCCCGCCGCGGTAGATGGGCGCGCTCAGCTGCAGCAGCACGCGCCCGTCGGGCTGACGCAAGGGGGGATGCATGACCGTGAGATTGCGGTCGCGGCTGTCGGCATCGATCTCGGCCAGCTCCTCGGGCAGGGGCGGCAGGCGCCCGGCCCGGCCCTGCAGGTAGATCGGTGCAGCACAGTCCCGCGGAGCATGCTCGCCGCAGTCCTCGTAGCGCACCGACATCACCTCGGGCAGCCCCTGATCGATGTGGAGCACGTCGAAATGCGCGGAAAACTCCTGCGCCGACACCTCATGGCTGGCGAGGAACAGTCCCTGGAAGCTGCGGGCCAGGCGCAGCAGGTGCTCGACCTGCCGGGTCAGGTGCAGCTGGCGCAGCTCCATCTGCATGCCGAAGCGGCGGTCGGCCTCGATGGACTGACTGCGCGCCAGCCCCCACCACACCAGCAGGGACAGCAGGGTACCCAGCACCAGCACCCAGGCGGCAGCCGGATGCAGAAAGCCCGCAGGCATCGCCCGGTCGCCGGAATCCGGACCGAACGGGCCAGAAGAGGAGGAGGACAGCGAAGACACGTCCGCGTTTTCGGCCCTGTGGCCGCACGCTGAAACAGCCGCCCCGGTCAGACGCCGCGGAGGCGCGGGTCACCCCACGCCGGTCCGCTCAAGTTCCTGTCGACACGGGCGATATGGCCGGCAATCCCGGTGCAGTTCGCCCCTCATCCCGGCGGTCACGCCCCTCGAGAGCAGGGATCTCCTCAGGATCAAGTCACAAAAAGATACGTTAATGAGGTTATTCTTACAAAGAGAAACACGCGGTGTCGACATGCCGCCCCCGGTCCGCACCGCCCCGAAGATGCCTCTGCCCCCTGTCCAACAACGATTTGCCCTGAAGAAGGCCGCGCCCGCGCTGCCCTGCCTGTTCGCACGGCCCGCGATGGCGGCCCCGTCGCCCTCGGCCTGGCAGTTCGAGATCGACAGCCTGCTCGGCCCGGCCTGGGGCTGGACGCTGCTGTCGCTGATGCTGCTGATCGTGGCGATGATGGCGGTCTACACCGTGCGCCACTACGGCTTCACGCTGAACCGCATGTTCGGCCGCCAGCGCCATCCCTATGCCAGCCTGGTCAGCGCCGACTGGCCGCGGGTGACGATCTTCGTGGCCGCGCACAACGAGGAGGCGGTCATCGAGGACTGCCTGATCAACCTGATGGGCGTGGACTATCCGGCCGACCGCATGCTGGTCGTGCCGGTCAACGACCGCTCGAAGGACCGCACCCGCGAGATCATCGACGCGGTGGTCGAGCGCTATCCCGGCCGCATCCGCCCCTTCCACCGCACCGACGGCAAGCCGGGCAAGGCCGCGGCGCTGAAGGATGCCACCGAGACGGTGGACACCGACTTCATCATCGTCTTCGACGCCGACTACCTGCCCTCCAAGGGCCTGATCCGGCGGCTGATGGCACCCTTCTTCGACCCGGAGGTCGGTGCGGTGATGGGCCGGGTGGTGCCGCAGAACTGCGGCGCCAACCTGCTGACCCGGCTGCTC
>JAUPTP010000158.1 GCA_030918015.1 Pseudomonadota bacterium | reverse complement strand
GCCCGCCCCCGGCCGGCGGCCACGGGGGACATGGCGGCCCCGGCCAGGCCGGAGACCAGGACCCGATCCAGTCGCTCGACAGCGACGAGGACGGCACCGTCTCCAGCAGCGAGTTCGGACTGGACGAGGCCAGCGACGAGGTCAAGAAGCTGTTCTCCGCCATCGACAGCGACGGCGATGACGCGCTCTCGTCCGACGAGATCAGCAGCTTCCGCGACAAGATGCAGGAGCAGATGGCCGCCCAGGGCCAGGGCAGCGAGCGCCCGCAGGGCCCGCCGCCGCATCATCCTGCGTCGCAGGGCTCCAGCAGCAGCGACACGTCCACCACGGACAGCACCGGCACGAGCAGCACGGCCAGCAGCAGCACCTCGCGCACGGACGCGCAGGAATTCATCCGCATGATCGCCGCGCGCTACGCCCAGCTCGGCGGCACCGGCAGCACCAGCGCCACCGACAGCGCCAGCACCACCGGCAGCGCGCTGAGCGTCAGCGCCTGAGCTCGGCCTGCAGCCGCAGCTCCAGCGCCTGCGCCCGATCCTCGCCGAACAGACCGGCGGCGATCCCCCGCGAATCGGTGACGGTGCGCAGCCGCAGATAGGCCTCGGCGGCCTGCGGATGGCGCTGGCGCAGGAACTGCAGCCACTGCTTGAGCCGGCCGGCGCGGTAGCCCGGCTCGAAATGCCGGCCCACCAGCAGCCAGAAATCGGCCAGCAGCTCCAGCACCGCCGGCCAGTCGAGCTGCTGCGCGCCGCCGCTGGCGATCGCGATCGCCAGGCCCGGATCGGCGACGATGCCGCGGCCGAGCATCAGCGCGTCGCAGCCCGATTCCTGCAGGCAGCGCCGGGCGTCATCCAGGGTCCAGATCTCGCCGTTGGCGACGATCGGCAGCGCGGGCAGCGCCTGGCGCAGGCCGGCGATGCGGTCCCAGTAGGCCGGCGGCTTGTAGCCCTGGGCCTTGGTGCGCGCATGCACGACGATCTCGCAGGCGCCGCCCTCGGCGGCGGCGCGCGCCGCATCGAGCGCCTGCGCGTCGTCATCCACGCCCAGGCGCATCTTGGCCGACACCGGCATCGAGGCCGGCACCGCCCGGCGCACCGCCGAGACGATGCGCCACATCAGCTCGGGCTGGTCGAGCAGCGCCGCGCCGCCGCCGTGGCGGTTGACCACCTTGGCCGGACAGCCGAAGTTCAGGTCGATGCCCGCCGGCCCCAGCCCGGCCAGCCGCGCGGCGTTGTCGGCCAGACAGGCCGGATCGGAGCCGAGCAGCTGCGCGCGCACCGGCACGCCCGCCGGCGTGCGCGCGCCGTCGCGCAGCTCCGGCACGATGCGATGGAAGACCCGCTCGGGCAGCAGCGTGTCGGTCACGCGGATGAATTCGCTCACGCAGCGCTCGACGGCACCGGCGCGCGTCAGCATGTCGCGCAGCACGAAATCGAGCAGGCCCTCCATCGGAGCCAGCAACAGTCGGGGAGATCGGAAAGTGATCATGGCCGAGAGTGTCACCGATGGCACGCTGGCGCCCTCTGCGAGCCAGCGCCCGGAATGAAAGAGCGGCCCCAGCCCGCATAATCAAAGCCACTGCCTCTCCGACCGGCCCAGAATTTCATGGCTCTCTACCGATGCAACCGCTGCGGGCACCTGTCCGAGCAGGCTGATGACCTGATCGGCACCTCGCAGCCCTGTCCGTCCTGCCGGACCGACAACGCCGTCTACCCGACCGTCCGCTTCGTGCAATCGATGCTGACGCGCTACTTCGCGGCCCGCCGCGAGCTGAGCGCGGCCCGCGCCGAGATCGAGACGCTGCGCCAGCAGGCGAGCGAGGCCGCGCAGGCCGCCGCCCAGGAGACGCCCGCATCGATCTACTCGATGCCGATGGACTTCGATCCGACCAGCACCGACCACTTCTGCAGCAAGGTGCAGGTCGCCCCCGTGCTGGACTGGCTGCGCCAGCACCAGGCGACGGTCGACCTCGACCCGCGCGCGCTCGACACCTCGGGCCCCTTCGACGAGATCGCCGGCCACATCGCCGAGCAGCCGCGCCTGCTGGGCGAAATCATCGAGCGGGTGCGCAACGCGCAGCGCCAGGACTACAGCTTCATCAACTTCGACCTGAGCCGGCGCACGCCGGAAGACTCGTGCGCGCTGCGCGACTTCTGCCAGGAGCTCGCCCAGGGCGGCCTGCTGGCGAAGTACCTGGCGCAGCCGGGCGACCCGGTGGTGCGGCTGTCGCTGCACCGCTCGGCCGAGAACCGCCACTTCTTCGACGGCGGCTGGCTCGAGTGGTGGGCCTTCATGCTGGCGCTGCGCCACCTGCTCAATGTCGGCGCCGACTTCTCGGTGGGTCGCGACATCGGCCTGTCCTGGCCCAAGGACGACGGCCACAAGCTCGATGCGCTGTTCCTGCTCGACAGCCGCCGGCCGCTGGCCCTGCAATGCCTGACGGGCGACCCGGCCCCGCAGGTCGACCGACTGCTGCACCTGCGCGACCGCCTGGGCATCGAGCCGGCGCACTACATCCTGTGCGCCTCGGACCTGAGCGTGCGCCAGGCCGAATCGCTCACCCAGCGCACCGGCCTGCCGGTGGCCACGCTCGACACCCTCAAGCCGATGCTGCGCGAGACGGTGCGCACGCTGCGCCAGCAAGCCCGGCGCTGAACCGGCGCGGCGGCTCAGCGCCCGCGCAGGCGCTGCACCAGCGTCATGCCGGCCAGCACCAGCGCCCCCGCCACGACACCGACCAGCCCGTCGGCCAGCATCGACACCAGCGGCGCCAGGGCACCCGCCGCGGTGGCCACCGGCTCGATCAGGTGATGCAGCGCCGGCAGGCCGTGCACCAGGATGCCGCCGCCCACCAGGAACATCGCCGCGGTGCCCACCACCGCCAGCAGCTTCATCAGCAGCGGCGCGGCCTTGAGCAGGCCGTGGCCGAGCGCCACGCCTCGGCCGCTGCGCACCATCCAGGCGCCGGCATCGTCCATCTTGACGATCGCGCCGACCAGGCCGTAGACCCCCACCGTCATCGCCACCGACACGCCGGAGAGCACCATCGCCTGCGTCATCAGCGGCGCCCCGGCCGCCGCACCCAGCGTGATGGCGATGATCTCGGCCGACAGGATGAAGTCGGTGCGGATCGCGCCGCGGATGCGCTCGCGCTCGAAGGCCACCAGATCGACCGCCGGATCGGCCAGCGCGGCGGTCAGCTCGGCATGGTGGCTCCGGTCCTCCTCGGCCGTGTGCAGCCAGCGGTGCGCCAGCTTCTCGAAGCCCTCGAAGCACAGGAAGGCGCCGCCGACCATCAGCAGCGGCGTGATCAGCCACGGCGCGAACACGCTGATCAGCAGCGCCACCGGCACCAGGATGGCCTTGTTCAGCAAGGAGCCCTTGGCCACCGCCCAGACCACGGGCAGCTCCCGGTCGGCCGACACGCCGGTCACCTGCTGCGCATTGAGCGCCAGATCATCGCCCAGCACGCCGGCCGTCTTCTTCGCCGCCACCTTGGTGAGCACCGCCACATCGTCGAGCACGGTGGCGATGTCATCGATCAGCGCAAGCAGACTGGCAGCGGCCATCGGGGTTCTCCGGGTCAGGACTGTGGAAATCTTCACGCATCCTACGGCACGCAGATCACCTGCGCATGTCGACTCGCGCCGGACCCGACATGCGGGATGCAGAAGGAAACGGTGATCTGACCGGTCTTCGCCGCGCTGTTACGAATGCGGCGTCCAGACCGACGCTATTGCACGGCCTCGTCCTGCATGCAACCTCGCTCCTGACTTACCGTTGCCGACATCGAGATTGCGCAGACTGGAGCCCTCCCAGGCCCGTCAGGCGCACCGGCATCCAGGGTCCGTCCCCGCATCGTCAAGGAGTACCGTCATGCCCGCCAAGACCTGCGAAGCAACACAGCACCAGCACTATGAACTGCGCTTCCGTTCGCTGTTCAACGAGGGCCGCGGTCTGAGCTTCCCCTGCGACGCGCATGGCGAAGTGCCGCTGGACCAGCTCAGCGAGCGCGCGGTGATGAACTACCTCTATGCACGCGCCTGCATCGGCATCGAGTACGCCTATCCGGCCGTCATGCTCAGCGACCACCTGCACTGAGCGGGAACCGTCTGCCGGCTCAGGCCGCCAGGCAGCCGCCGGAAGGGGCCGAGGTGAGCCGGTAGCCGGCGCCGCGCACCGTCTCGATCATGTCGGCGCAGCCCGCCGTCTGCAGGGCCGCACGCAGGCGCTTGATGTGCACGTCGACCGTGCGCTCCTCGATGAACACATGATCGCCCCAGACCCGGTCGAGCAGCTGCGGCCGGCCGTGCACCCGCTCCGGGTAGGTCATCAGGAAACGCAGCAGGCGGAACTCCGTCGGCCCGAGCGCGATCTCGGTCTGCCCGGCCCGCACCCGACGGGTGGCCGGATCCAGGCGCAGCTCCCCCACCTCGACGGCACTCTCCAGGGCCTCGGGCAGGCGCCGGCGCAGCACGGAGCGGATGCGCGCCATCAGCTCCGTGGTGGAGAACGGCTTGACCAGGTAGTCGTCCGCCCCCGCGTCGAGCCCCTGCACCAGATCGCGCTCGTCGCTGCGCGCGGTCAGCATGATGATCGGCAGGTCGCGCGTGCGGGGCTCGGTGCGCCAGCGGCGCGCCAGCACCACGCCGGACTCGCCCGGCAGCATCCAGTCGAGCACCACCAGATCGGGCAAGGCGTCGTGCACGGCCTGCACCGCCTCCTCCGAGGTGGCCGCCACGCGCACGTCATGGCCCTCGAAGCGCAGGTTCATCGACAGCAGCTCGGCGATCGCCGCTTCGTCCTCGACGACAAGAATGCGTCCCATGATTTCATCTTCCGTGTGTCCGGAGCCGCACGCATACCCCGCGCGCCATGCCCGATTGATCATCGAATGATGACGACTCTAGGCCTGAACGATGAACATTCCGTGACATCTTGCGCACTTGGGCCGCCAGAGCGGCGGAGCCGGTCCGGCGGCGACCGGCGCGCCCGCCGCCCCGCCCGCGTGCAGCGCGCTGGCTACAATCGTTCGATCCCGCAAGGTCGGCCGACATGATGGCCGACCTGCCCAGCCTGCCTCACCTCATGAGCGACGCGAACCACATCTCCGCCGACGGCTCCGGCCCCGAACACAAGACCAGCAACTTCCTGCGCGCGATCATCGAGCGCGATCTCGAGCAGGGCAGCTACGCCGGCCGCCGCTGGGGCGGCACGCCCGGCGACGGCGCGCACCACGGCCAGGGCGACCCCGACCCGGCCAGGATCCGCACCCGCTTTCCGCCTGAGCCCAACGGCTACCTGCACATCGGCCACGCCAAGAGCATCTGCCTGAACTTCGGCCTGGCGCGCGACTATGGCGGCATCTGCCACATGCGCTTCGACGACACCAACCCGGAGAAGGAGGAGAAGGAATATGTCGACTCCATCCTCGACGCGGTGCAGTGGCTGGGCTTCGGCTGGGACTCGGCCTTCGGCGGCCGGACCGAGAGCCATCTCTACTACGCCAGCGACTACTTCGACTTCATGTACCGCGCGGCCGAGGCGCTGATCCAGGCCGGCCACGCCTATGTCGACGAGCAGACGCCCGAAGCCATGCGCGCCAGCCGCGGCGACTTCACCACGCCCGGCACCGACAGCCCCTTCCGCGCCCGCTCGCCCGAGGAGAACCTCGCGCGTTTCCGCGAGATGCGCGACGGCCGGCACGCCGACGGCGCGATGGTGCTGCGCGCGAAGATCGACATGGCCTCGCCCAACATCAATCTGCGCGATCCGGCCATCTACCGCATCCGCCGCGCCACGCACCACAACACCGGCGACCGCTGGTGCATCTACCCGATGTACACCTTCGCGCACCCGATCGAGGACGCGCTGGAGAACATCACCCACTCGATCTGCACGCTCGAGTTCGAGGACCAGCGCCCGTTCTACGACTGGCTGCTCGACAAGCTCGCCGGGCTGGGGCTGCTGGCGCGCCCGCTGCCGCGCCAGCACGAGTTCGCGCGCCTGAACCTGACCTACGTGATCACCAGCAAGCGCAAGCTGGCGCAGCTGGTCAACGAAGGCCATGTCGGCGGCTGGGAC
>JAUPTP010000157.1 GCA_030918015.1 Pseudomonadota bacterium | reverse complement strand
CGGCGGCCTGACCGAGCTGGCGCTCTCGCCTCGGGCACGTGGCGCTCGCTGGCTGGGCCCGGACACGCCCGCGCTGCCCGTGCCGGTCGATGCGGTGCATGAGGGCGATCGCCTGACCCTGGGGCCCTGGTCGATCGATGTGCTGGAGGTGCCCGGTCACACGAGGTCTCATCGGGCGTTTGTGGTGCGCCCGATATGCGAAAGTCACGGCATGGCTCCCCTGCTGTTCTGTGGTGATGCGCTGTTCTCGGCGGGCTGCGGCCGGTTGTTCGAGGGCACCCCGGCACAGATGCTGCAGTCCCTGAGGCGTCTGGCGGCCCTGCCGGCCGAGACGCAGGTATGCTGCGCGCACGAATACACGCTGGCCAACCTGCGCTTTGCCCGCGCGGTGGAGCCGGACAACCTGGCGGTGATCCGCCATGAGGCGCAGTGCACCCGCCTGCGCGAACGCGATCTCCCGACGCTGCCGACCACGATCGGCCTCGAGCGGGAGATCAATCCCTTCCTGCGCTGCGAGCAGTCCGGGGTGATCGATCAGGCGGTCGCGCGAGGCGCGTCGGCCGACGATCCGGTCTCGGTCTTCGCCGCAATCCGACAGTGGAAAGACAACTACCGATGATCCGCTCACCCCGCCGCTCCACCTTCGCCCTGTCGGCGCTGATGATGGCTCTTGCCGGCTGCGCCACCGTGGACGATGGCGTGCAGCCCCCGCCGCAGATCACCACCGTCGGCTCGCTCAACCTGCCCGCCAGCGGCCCGGCCGAAGGGCCGCTGGCGCCGCTTGCCGGCCTGACCCCGGCGCGCGCCCCCCAGGAAGATCCGCGCGAGGCCGCAGGCGCTCCGGTCGATCCGCTGGCGCCGGACGGCAAGGGCGTGCTCGACGCCGAGCAGGCCCGGCGTGATCTGTGGGGCCGCGTGCGCGTCGGCTTCGGCATGCCTGACCTGGACAACGAGCTGGTTCGCCAGCACGAGCGCTGGTATGCCAGCCGGCCCGACTATGTGCAGCGCATGACGGACCGCGGCTCGCGCTACCTCTATCACATCATCGAGGAAGTCCAGCGCCGCGGCATGCCCACCGAGCTGGCGCTGCTGCCCTTCATCGAGAGCGCCTTCAACCCGCAGGCCATGTCCTCGGCGCGGGCCTCGGGCATGTGGCAGTTCATGCCGCTGACCGGCAAGGACTACGACCTCAAGCAGAACATGTTCCGCGACGACCGCCGCGACGTGCTGGCGTCGACCCGCGCGGCGCTCGACTACCTGGGCCGCCTCAACCGCATGTTCAACGGGGACTGGCAGCTGGCGCTGGCGGCCTACAACTGGGGGGAAGGCAACGTCAAGCGCGCGATCGCACGCAACGAACGCGCCGGCCTGCCGACCGACTACGAGAGCCTGTCGATGCCGGCGGAGACCCGCCACTACGTGCCGAAGTTCCAGGCCGTCAAGAACATCGTCCAGGCGCCGCAGGCCTTCGGCCTGACGCTGCCGGCGCTCGAGAACCACCCGTATTTCCTGAGCGTGCCGATCCGCCGCGACATCGATGTCGCGGTGGCCGCGCGCCTGGCCGGGCTGCCGCTGGAGGAGTTCAAGGCGCTGAACCCGCAGATGAACAAGCCGGTCATCCTGGCCGCGGGCGTGCCGCAGATCCTGCTGCCCTACAGCAACGCGGACACCTTCGTGAAGCGTCTGGCCACCCACCAGGGTCCGCTGGCCAGCTGGACGGCCTGGGTGGTGCCGCGCACCATGAAGACCTCGCAGGCGGCCGAGCAGATCGGCATGAGCGAGTCGGAACTGCGCGAGATCAACCGCATTCCGCCGAAGATGCTGGTCAAGGCCGGCTCGACGCTGCTGGTGCAGCGCGCCGAGACCCGCGCCGTCGATGTGCCCGAGCATGTGGCGGACAACGCCCACATGGCGCTGGCCCCGGACGTGCCGCCGCTGCGCAAGATCGAGATCCGCGCCCGCAAGGGCGACACCGTGATGGCGCTGGCCAAGCGCTACCGTGTCGGCGCCAACCAGATCGCGTCCTGGAACCGCATCGACGATGGCACCCGCTTCCGCAAGCCGCAGTCGCTGGTCCTGTGGGTGCCGGCCGCCGCCAAGCTCGCCGCACCGGTGGCCGAGAAGCGCGCACTGGCCAAGAGCCGCGACAAGACCCCCACCCGCGTGGCCGCCAGCACGCCGCGGGGCGGTGCGGCCAAGGGCATGAAGATCGGTCAGGCCCGACTCGCCCGCAAGTGACCTGACCGGCAGGCGGCATGGCGCGGGGCAGCAACCCGCCGCCGTCCGTTCAGCGACGCTCGGAGAAGGCGTGCGCGATCGTGCCGAGGTCGACGTACTCGAGCTCGCTGCCGATCGGCACGCCGCGCGCCAGGCGCGTCACGCGCACATCCAGCGGGCGCAGCGCCTCGGCCACCGCATGGGCGGTGACCTCGCCCTCGGCGGTGAAGTTGGTCGCGACGATCACCTCCTGCGCCCCGCCCTCGCGCACCCGCCCGATCAGCTCCGGCAGGCCGATGTCCTGCACGCCCACGCCGTCGAGCGGGCTGAGCCGCCCCATCAGCACGAAGTAGAGCCCGCGGTAGGTGCCGGTGCGCTCGACGGCGGCCTGATCGGCCGGGGTCTCGACCACGCACAGCAGCCGGGTGTCGCGCGCCGGGTCGAGGCAGGTCGCGCAGACCGGCTGCTCGGTGAAGGTGTGGCAGCGCTCGCAGTGGCGGATGCCGTGCACCGCATGGTCGAGCGCCTGCGACAGCCGCAGCGCGCCATCACGGTCATGCTGCAGCAGGTGATAGGCCATGCGCTGCGCCGACTTGACGCCGACGCCGGGCAGCCGGCGCAGCGCCTCGACCAGAGCGGCCAGCGCGTCGGGGGCGGCCCCGGACTTCATCGCGTGGCGTGGCGGTCGCTCAGAACGGGAACTTCATGCCCGGGGGCAGCGGCATGCCGGCGGTCAGCTTGCCCATCTTCTCCTGGCTGAGCTCCTCGGCGCGGCGCACCGCGTCGTTGAAGGCCGCGGCCACCAGGTCTTCCAGCATGTCCTTGTCGTCGGCCAGCAGGCTCGGGTCGATGGTGACGCGCTTGACGTCGTGCTTGCAGGTCATGACGACCTTGACCAGGCCGGCGCCGGACTGGCCCTCGACCTCGATCAGCGCGAGTTCCTCCTGGGCCTTCTTCAGGTTGTCCTGCATGGCCTGTGCCTGCTTCATCAGGCCGGCGATCTGTCCTTTGAACATGGATGGTCCTTTCTTGGAGGGAGCGAAAAATTCGGAAAACGGGGAAACGGAGAACGTCGGCGCCGTTCAGTTCGGCCGGATCGAGCCGGGCACGATGCGCGCGCCGGGATAGCGCGCGAGCAGCTCCTGCACCATGGGATCGTCGGTGATCGCGCCTTCGGCCTCATGCTGGGCACGCTCGCGGCGCTGGGTCTCGCGCCGCGACGGGCTGTCGGTGACCGCGCCGGGCGTGATCTCCAGCGTGACGGGCTGGCCGACCAGCTCGGTGATGGCCGTCTGCAGCCGGTCGCGGTGGCCGCTCTGGCGCAGCGACTCGCGCTCGACCCGCAGCACGCAGCGCAGGCTGCCCGCACCGGGCTCGATGGCGATGCACTGCGCCTGCCAGGCCAGCTCGCGCACCAGGCCGTTGACCAGGGAGCGCTCGCTCAGGCGCTGGAACAGATCGCACCAGCGGGTGACCAGCGGGTCGTCGAGCACCTCGTCGCGCTGCAGCGGCGCCGGCGCAGCGACAGCCACCGGCGCCGGCGCCTCGGGCTCTTCCGGAATCCACTGCGCGGACGGCGCGTTCTCGTCGGCGGGCGGGATCTCGTCCCAGCCGGGCGGCTCGTCCTCCCACGGCGGCACCGAGGCGCGGGCCGCCGGAGCCCGGGCGGGCGACGGCGCGGCCGGCGGCTCGACCGGCATGCGCGCACGCGCCTCCAGCGGCCGGCGCAGTTCGCGCGACAGGCGCGGGGCGGCGGGGGCCACCGGTTCAGGCGGTGGCGCGGGGGCAACCACGGGCGCTGCCACAGGAACCGGCGCGACCGAAGCCACCGGCGCCATTGGGGTGACAGGCGCCGCAGGTGCAAGCACCGCCGCCACCGGCTCGGCGGGCAGCTCGACCCGGCGCGGTGCCGCATCCTGCGGCCGGAAGGCCAGCAGGCGCAGCAGCACCATCATCAGGCCGCCGTATTCGTCGGGCGCCAGGGAGAGCTCGGCGCGGCCGTGCAGCGCGATGCTGTAGAGCAGCTGCGTCTCGTCCCGGTCGAGCAGCGGCGCCAGCGCGCGCACGGTGGCGGTCTCGGGGTCGGCCGGATCGAGCGCGGCCGGCACCGCCTGCGCCAGCGCCATCTGCTGCGCCAGCGCGGCCAGATCCTCCAGCGTGCCGGCGCCCGACAGCCCCAGGCCACGCAGCTCGTCGACCGCACGCACCAGGCCTGCGCCATCGCCGGCGCCCAGCGCCTGCACGATGCGCACGACATGGCTGCGGTCGACCGAGCCCAGCATCTGCCGCACCGCCGCCTCCTGCAGCGCACCGCCGCCGAAGGCGATGGCCTGGTCGGTCAGCGACAGCGCGTCGCGCATCGAGCCGCGCGCGGCGCGCGAGAGCTGGCGCAAGGCGCCCGCCTCGGCCTCGATCCCTTCGGCCTGCAGCACGGTGCCGAGGTGGCGCTGCACCGTCTCGGGCGCCATCGGGCGCAGGTTGAACTGCAGGCAGCGGCTCAGCACCGTGACCGGCACCTTCTGCGGGTCGGTGGTGGCGAGCACGAACTTCAGGTACTCGGGCGGCTCCTCGAGCGTCTTGAGCATCGCGTTGAAGGCGGTCGTCGAGAGCATGTGCACCTCGTCGATCATGTAGACCTTGAAGCGCCCGGCCACCGGCTTGTAGACCGCCTGGTCGAGCAGCTGGCTGATCTCGTCGACGCCCCGGTTGCTGGCGGCGTCGAGCTCGACATAGTCGACATGGCGGCCGGCGTCGATGTCGCGGCAGGCATCGCAGACGCCGCAGGGCTCGGCGGTGATGCCGCCCTGCCCGTCCGGGCCGGTGCAGTTCAGGCTCTTGGCGAGGATGCGCGAGACGGTCGTCTTGCCGACGCCGCGGGTGCCGGTGAACAGGTAGGCATGGTGCAGGCGCTGGCGGGTCAGCGCGTTGCCCAGGGCCTGCACGACATGCTCCTGCCCCACCATCTCGGTGAAGCGGCGCGGCCGGTACTTGCGGGCAAGGACGATATAGGACATGGGGGCGGATTGTAGGCGGCCCGGCTGACCGATAATCCTGCCCCATGAATCAAAACGCCGCTCCCTCCCACGACCCGAACGGCACGCTCAGCTACGAGCAGGCCGGCGTCAACTACGACCTGATCGACCCGCTGAAGGTCACCGCGCAGCGCGCCGCTGCCGCCACCGCCGGCCACCTGGCCGCGCACGGCTTCACCGAAGTCGCGGCCTCCCGCGGCGAATCGGCCTATGTCGTCGACGTGGGCCCCTTCTACCTGGCCTCGATCGTCGAGTGCCTGGGCACCAAGACCCTGGTGGCCGACGAGATGGCCCGGCTCACCGGCCGCAGCTTCTACGACGGCATCGCGCAGGACACCATCGCCATGGCGATCAACGACCTGATCACCGTCGGCGCCACGCCGCTGGTGGTGCAGGCCTACTGGGCCGCCGGCGGCTCGGACTGGTTCGGCGACAACCAGCGCGCCCAGGCCCTGGTGGCCGGCTGGAAGCGTGCCTGCGAGGTCTGCAGCGTCGCCTGGGGCGGCGGCGAGACCCCGGCGCTGGCCGGCATCGTGGAAGAAGGCCGCATCGACCTGGCCGCGTCCTGCACCGGCCTGATCAACCCCAAGGAGCGCCTGTCGGTGGGCGACCAGCTCGGCGCCGGCGACGCGATCATCCTGCTGGAATCCAGCGGCATCCACGCCAACGGCCTGTCGCTGGCGCGCAAGCTGGTCGAGCGCCTGCCCCAGGGCTACCTGACCGAGATCGCCCCGGGCGTCACCTATGGCGAGGCGCTGCTCGCCCCGACCGTGCTGTACTCGCCGGTCACCGAGGCGCTGTGGAAGGCCGGCATCCAGCCGCGCTACTGCGCCAACATCACCGGCCACGGCTGGCGCAAGCTGCTGCGCCACC
>JAUPTP010000156.1 GCA_030918015.1 Pseudomonadota bacterium | reverse complement strand
GCCTGGCCGAGCTCGTCCATCAGGCCGTCGTTGAGCGCGTTGAGCGCCTTGGGCCGGTTCAGCGTGATCCAGCCGTAGGACAGCGCGTGGGCGCCCGGGCCCGGGCGGGTCTCGACAAGCAGGTTCTCGTAGGTGCGTTCGGTCATGGCAGGATGTCCTGAGCAGGGAGGCGGGCAGCACCATGCTGCACCGCAGCACCCGGCACTATAGAGCGCGACGGCTATTTTTTCGCCGCGGGCGAACCCGCTTGCTGAGGCACCTCAGACAACATCAGATCGACCCAGGTCTGGGCGTCCTGCTCCAGGCGGATGCGCACCGGCAGCATCTGCAGCGTCGGCGCATACCAGATCTGCGCGCTGAGCAGGCTGCCGCCCCGGCGCACCGCCTCGGCCGCCGCCTCGGGCAGCGCGGTGGTGATCGGCACCGGCCGCACATGCAGCGTCTCGATCGGGCCCAGCGGCGTGTGCACCGGCACCTTCTCTCCCACCTCGTAGACCCAGCGTCGCACCCGGTGCGGCAGCGCGAGGTCGAACTCGACGCGGGTGCCGGTCTGGCGCAGCTCGGGCCGGGTGGCGAACAGCCACACCATCTGGATGAACTGGCTGGCGCTGTCCTGCACGTCGGCGCGCGCGGGCATGCGCCGGCCCTCCGGCAGCAGCACCCCGTCGTCCTCGAAGAGCATCTGCGCCCGCCGGTCGCGGCCGACGATCTGGCGGGTTTCCTGCTCGTAGCGCTGCGGGCGCAGGCCCTCGGGCGTGATGCGGCCCTCGCTGCTCATGCGGCGCGACATCAGCGGCGCCAGGCTCGGGCCGATCACCACCTCCAGATGCACCTGGTAGCGCTCGCCCTGGCGCAGCCATTCGACCTGGGCCTCGCCGTGGACCTCGCCCTGGTACCAGCCGGTCAGCGCATAGCGCAGCCGGGTCGAGGCGGGCCACTCGAAGGCGGGGCCGGGCGCGGAAGCCTCGGCCATGACCGGTGGCGGCGAGGCCTCCGCCAGCGACGCCGGCGCGGACACCGCCTCGGGCGCCGGACCGCTCGCGGCGGCCTCGACAGGATCGGGCACGACCGCGGAGGCCGGCGCGGACGGCGCCTCGGCCACCGGAGGTCGCGCCGGAGTGGCCTGGCGTGGCCGCGCGACCTTCGGGGCCGCCGCGGAGCGAGGGAATGCCGCACCCGGCGGCGCGCTCTGGGTCAGCTGGCGGGTGTAGAGCGCCGACAGCCGCTCCATCGCCGGCTCGGCCGGCCGCGACAGCCGCGCACCCAGCCAGCCCAGCAGCCCGGCATGACCCAGCAGCACCAGCGCGCCGAGCGCGACCAGCGCGATCGGCAGCCGGCGGCGGCTCAGGCCCCGGCGCGGGTCAGCCACGCCTCGCGGCGGCGGCGCACCGCGGCCGCCGGCTTGCCCTGCAGCGCCAGCGACACGGCCCCGTCGACCTCGCGCACCTCGGGCAGCGTGAGCCGCATCAGGCGACGGTCGCGCGACACCAGCAGCGGCAGCGCCTGCTCGAAGGCGCCGTAGAGCGTCAGGTCCTCGGGCTTGACGACGCGCCAGTCGCCCAGCGCCAGGATCTCGTCGCCCGCCGACAGGCCGGCGGCCTCGGCGGCGGCGCCGGCCACCACCGCCTGCACCTTCAGCCCCGCGGCCGATTCGTTGAGCCGCGCGCCCAGGCGCTGCTGCAGCAGCGGGCGCTCGCGGCGCAGGTCGACGCCCAGCGCGGGCAGCAGCTCGGCCAGCGGCAGATCGCCGGTGCCGTGCACCCAAGCGGCGATCTCGGGCGCGAAGTCGCGCCGGCCCACCCGGCGCAGCGCGGCCAGGATGTCGTCCTCGCCGATGGGGCCGCCGCCGCTGGCGCGCCAGAGCTCGCGCATCACCTCGTCGAGCGAGCCGCGCCCGGCCGCGCGCAGCGTCAGGTCCAGGCACAGCGCGATCTGCGCGCCCTTGGTGTAGTAGCTGACGGTGGCGTTGGCGCTGTTCTCGTCCGGGCGGTAGTACTTGACCCAGGCGTCGAAGCTGGCGGCCGCGGCGCTCTGCACCCGCCGGCCCGGCGTGCCCAGCACCTGGTTGGCAGTGCGCGCGACCAGGCGCAGATAGCGCGCCTCGTCGATCAGGCCGGTGCGCACCAGGAACAGGTCGTCGTAGTAGCTGGTGAAGCCCTCGAAGAACCACAGCAGCCGCGTGTAGTTCTCGCGCTGCAGCTCGTAGGCGGCGAACTCGCGCGGCTTCAGGCGCTTGACGTTCCAGGTGTGGAAATACTCGTGGCTGATCAGCCCGAGCAGCGTGACATAGCCGTCGGAGCTGCTGGCGTCGCCGCGGCGCGGCAGGTCGCGGCGGGTGCAGATCAGCGCGGTGCTGTTGCGGTGCTCCAGGCCACCGTAGCCGTCGTCGGTGGCGTTGAGCATGAAGACATAGCGCTCGAAGGGCGGCGGGTCGCAGCCGTCGTCGCGGCCGTGCCAGAAGCGGATCTGCGCCTCGCAGATCTTCTTGGTGTCGGCCAGCAGGCGCTCGCCGTCGAAGCCCGGCAGGGCGCCTGCGACGACGAACTCATGCTCGGTGCCGCAGGCGGTGAAGCGGCCGCGCCAGAAGGCGCCCAGCTCGAAGGGATGGTCGATCAGCGCGTCGTAGTCGGGCGCCGACCATTCGCCCGGGGCCACCTCGGGCAGGCCGGTGGCCGCCTGCCAGCCCTCGGGCAGGGCGCCCAGCGTCACGCGGTGCTCGTCGGCCTCGCGGCCCTCGGCACGCAGGAAGACGCCGGTGCCGTTGAAGAAGCCGCGCTGCGCGTCCAGCCAGGCGCAGCGCACCGAGTTGTCGAAGGCGTAGACCCGCCAGCTCAGCGTCAGCGCGCCGCGGCCGCTGCAGTCGGCCTCCCAGCTGTGCTTGTCGATCTGCGTCAGCGCCACCTCGCGGCGGCCCTGGCTGGCCTTCAGTTCGCTCAGATGGCGGGCGAACTCGCGCACCAGGTAGCTGCCCGGAATCCACGCCGGCAGCGACAGGCGCTGGCGCGGAGCCGGGTGCGGCAGCGTCATCGTGACGCGGTAATGGTGGCTGCGGAGATCGTCGATCTCCAGATGAAGTCGGATCATGCAGGGCCGTTCGGATGCGGGGAGAGAGGTCGATCAGGACCGGGCCTGGGCCGCCGCGAGGAAACAGCACAGCGAGCCCATCACGGTCAGCCGGAAGCGCAGCGTCAGCCATTTCGAGAGCCCGGCCAGCGGATAGACCCGCCGGTCGATCAGGTAGCTGGCGATCAGCAGCAGCGCCTGGATCACCAGCCCGGCCGCCGGCGGCATCATCACCGACACCCAGGCCAGCAGCGTCAGCGACACGCTGGTCCACAGGCGACGGTGCGGCACGGCCAGCAGCATCATGGCCAGCGCCCCATGAACCCCGCCCAGCAGGGACACGACCAGGCCCGCGTAGACCGCCATCGACAGCAGCACATACGGCTGCACGTCCGGACGCACGATCATCGACAGCAAGGCCCCCAGGCCGAAGGGCATCAGCCCCGCATACCCCAGGCGGACGGCCACCCCATCGGGCACGGTGGACGTCAGGATGGATCGCGACGACAGGGGATCGGCAGGATGCAGGGGCGAGGCGGACACGGCGACGGATCTCGGCAGACGCGGACAGGGCTTTCGGACCGCCCCATTGTCGCCGTTGTGGCGCCGACCTGCATCCTCCCCCGCCTCAGGGGCAACACCACTGGCCGGGCAGCTCAGCGCCCGACACCTCGAACCGGGCGCGACGATGACCGCCCGGCCCCAGCGCCAGCCAGTCCATGCGCTCGACCTGAAAGCGCAGCACGGCGAAATGGGCGCGCGGCGCCACCGTGGTGATCGGGGTCACCTGCGCACGCTCGGCCGCATCGACCACCGCCCCCGGCGGCCGGGGAGACAGGTAGTCCTGGGCCGACCGGGTGTGGCGCATCAGCGCCCAGCGGGAGGTCACGTCCAGGCCATCGGCGCGCACCTCGATGCGTCCCGCCAGACGCAGCTGCCACCCCGTGGCGCGCGACCAGCACACCAGACTCGCACGCGGGTCGGCCTGCAGCTGCGCCACCTTGGGCGAGCGGGCATCCGTGTAGATCAGCAGCATGCGGGAGGACACATCGACCTCGCGCAGCACCACGGTGCGGGCCTGCGGCCCCTCATCCGGGCACAAGGTGGCCAGCACGGGCTGACGCCATTCGTGGTGCCGGTCCTGGGCGGCACGCCCGAGCTCGCGCCACAGGCGCTCGCCCAGGACGCCCAGATCATCGAATTCTTCCTGCGGCGCCTGCCGGGCTTCGGATCCCGATGCGGCCGTGCTCATGATTCTTCTCCCTCGGCGAGACCCGGGCCCCATGCCCTGTCCGATCGCCGTTGCAGCAGCGCCGAGTGTGACCTGCCACGATGTCCTTGTATCTGATGGAAATCCAAAAATTCCACGTTCAATTATTTATTTTTTCCAAGGTCAAAAACTGCAAATCATGCGATTCATCACGCCAGATATTCAATCGCCGGCATGAGAAACATTCGCAACAGGACCACAGGCCTGTCCTCCATGCTCGCCCGCTCCCTCCGATCCTGTCCGGATCGCAGGAGCGGGATATTAGAGCCACGGAAGGCGCCAATCACCTCTCCTGGCGAGACCCGGACACCCGGAAACACAGGCGATTCAGAGCAGCAGCCGTATTTGCCACCAATTATTCATGAAACACAAATATTGCATTTCATGCCATGCGCTCAAATCATTGATCAGTCAATGATATTCGTTGAAAGCGTCCACGGCTTTGCGCACGAAGGCATCGGCACGCCGAAGACGCGCGCCGAAGTGATCATTCGCCCTGGTCAAGGTTCAGGGGGGGCAGCACGCACGACCCTGGGCAGCCCGCCCCTGCGCCGAGCGGCAGCGGCCCGCGGGCTCAGCGCTCCGGCGCCGTCAGCGGGTGCTGGCGAAACAGCGCCAGCACCAGACCGATGTCCACGCGACTCAGCCCTCGCGGCGCAGCGCCGGGAACAGGATCACGTCGCGGATGCTGGGCGAGTCGGTCAGCAGCATGATCAGGCGATCGATGCCGATGCCGCAGCCGCCGGCCGGCGGCATGCCGTATTCCAGCGCGCGGATGAAGTCCGCATCAAAATACATCGCCTCGTCGTCACCGGCTTCCTTGTTGGCGACCTGCGACTGGAAGCGCGCGGCCTGGTCCTCGGCGTCGTTCAGCTCGGAGAAACCGTTGCCATACTCGCGGCCGGTGATGAAGAGCTCGAAGCGCTCGGTGATCGCCGGATTGCTGTCCGACGCGCGCGCCAGCGGCGAGACCTCGACCGGGTAGTCGATGATGAAGGTCGGCTGCCAGAGCTTCTCCTCGACCGCCGCCTCGAACAGGCCGAACTGCAGCTGTGCCAGGCCCCAGTGCTTGGGCGGCTCCTCGCCGAGCGACTTCAGCCTGGCGTGGACCGCCTCGGCGTCGTCGGCCTCGGCTTGCGAGAGGCCGGCGTGCACCACCAGCGAGTCGCGCACCGACAGGCGCGCGAACGGCTCGTCGAGGTGGACCTCCTTGCCGGCGTAGGTCACGCGGGCCGCGCCGGTGGCGGCGATCGCCGCCTGGCGCAGCAGGTTCTCGGTGAAGTCCATCAGGTCATGATGGTTCCAGTACGCCGCATAGAACTCCATCATCGTGAATTCCGGGTTGTGCCGGACCGAGATGCCTTCGTTGCGGAAGTTGCGGTTGATCTCGAACACGCGCTCGAAGCCGCCCACCAGCAGGCGCTTCAGATACAGCTCCGGCGCGATGCGCAGGAACATCTCCTGGTCGAGCGCGTTGTGGTGCGTGATGAACGGCTTGGCGTTGGCGCCGCCCGGGATCGGATGCAGCATCGGCGTCTCGACCTCGAGGAAGCCGTTGTCGATCATGAACTCGCGGATGCTGGAGACCGCCTTGGAGCGGGCGCGGAAGCGCGCGCGCGCGGCGTCGTCGGTGATCAGGTCGACATAGCGCTGGCGGTACTTCTGTTCCTGGTCGGTCATGCCGTGGAACTTGTCGGGCAGCGGGCGCAGCGCCTTGGTCAGCAGGCGGATCGAGGTGACCTTGATCGACAGCTCGCCGGTCTTGGTGCGGAAGAGCTGGCCCTCGGCGCCGA
>JAUPTP010000155.1 GCA_030918015.1 Pseudomonadota bacterium | reverse complement strand
GCGCGCTCGGTCACGAAGGCGATCCGGTTCAGCCCGGCCTGCTGCAGCTGGCCGATCAGCTCGGCCACCCGGCCATAGGCCACCGACTGGTCGGCGCGCAGCATCACCTCGGGGCGTGCGCCAGGGCGGCGACCCAGCTCGCTCAGCCGGCGCTCGAAGGCCTCGGCCTCCAGACGCTCCTCGCCCCAGTAGAGCGCGCCGTTGGCCTGCAACGACAGCTGCACCGCATCCGGCAGCGGCTCGGCGGGCTGCGCGCCCTCGGCCTGGGGCAGCTCCAGCTTCAGGCTGGAGGTCATCAGCGGCGCGGTGATCATGAAGATCACCAGCAGCACCAGCATCACGTCGATCAGCGGCGTCATGTTGATGTCGCTGATCGGCGCATCGGCCTTGCGGCGCTCGAGCCGGCCGAAGGCCATCCTCAGGCCTCCCGGCGGGCGCGCTGCAGCGCCATCTCGCGCAGGTCGTGCGCCCAGCCCTCGAGCTCGGCCTCGCACAGACCGACCTGCTTGCCGAACAGGTTGTAGGCCAGCACCGCGGGAATGGCCACCGCCAGGCCGGCGGCGGTCATGATCAGCGCCTCGCCGACCGGACCGGTCACCTTGTCCAGGCTGATCGAGCCGCCCGCGGACAGGCCCACCAGCGCGTGGTAGATGCCCCAGACGGTGCCGAACAGGCCGATGAAGGGCGCCGTGCTGCCCACCGAGGCCAGCAGCACCTGCCCGACCTGCAGCGGCGTCAGCGCCGCGTGCAGCGCGTCGCGCAGCCGGCGGGTCAGGCGCGACTCGGCCTCGCTGTCGGCATCGAGCGTGCCGACGCCGGCCGGCTGCAGCGCGGCCTCGAGCATCGGCAGCAGCACGCGCTCGCGGTCCAGCGCGGCCAGACGCTCGCGCCCGGCCTGCAGATCCGGCGCCGCCCAGAAGGCCGGCACCGCGCGACCCAGATCGGCGCGCACGCGGGCCAGCCCCCAGGCCTTCCACAGGATCACCACCCAGGCCGACACCGACATCGCCAGCAGCAGCAAGGCCACTGCCCGCGACACGCCGTCGCCCGCAGACCAGATCTGTGCCAGCGCGTTCATGCGTCAGGGCCCGGTCGTGCGGCTCAGAAGCCGAGCACGTCGTCCATGCCGTACAGGCCGCTGGCCTGCGCGGCCAGGAAGCGCACCGCGCGCAGGCTGCCCTGGGCGTAGGTGGCGCGGCTGCTGGACTTGTGGGTGATCTCGATGCGCTCGCCGGTGCCCATGAACATCACGGTGTGGTCGCCGACCACATCGCCGCCACGCACGGTGGCAAAGCCGATGGTGCTGGGATCGCGCTCGCCGGTGACGCCCTCGCGGCCGTAGACCGCGCATTCCTTCAGGTCGCGGCCGATCGCGGCGGCCACCACCTCGCCCATCTTCAGCGCGGTGCCGCTGGGCGCGTCGACCTTGTGGCGGTGGTGGGCCTCGACGATCTCGATGTCGTAGCCCTCCTTCAGCGCCCGCGCCGCGGTGTCGAGCAGGCGCAGCACGACGTTGACGCCCACGCTCATGTTCGGCGCCATCACGATCGCGATGTCCTGGGCGGCCGCACCGATCTCGGCCTTCTCCGGGCCGCTGAAGCCGGTCGTGCCGATCACCAGCTTGACGCCGAGCTCGCGGCAGACCGCCAGATGCGCCAGCGTGCCCTCGGGGCGGGTGAAGTCGATCAGGAAGTCGGCGTCCTTCAGGCCCTCGCGCAGGTCGGAGGCGATCTTCACGCCGCTGACCTTGCCCAGGAAGGCGGTGGCATCCTGGCCGACGGCCGGACTGCCCTCGCGGTCGAGGGCGCCGGCGAGCACGCAGTCGTCGGCGGCCAGCACCGCCTCGATCAGCATGTGGCCCATGCGGCCGGTGCAGCCGGCGATGGCGACGCGCAGGCGGGCGTCGGCGGGAGAAGCGGAAGCGTTCATCGGGAAACGGTCTCGAGCGGAGGATAGGAGCGGGCGGGCCCGCTGGCAGCGGTGCCGGGCACCAGCGCGGCGGCACGGGTGGGCTTCGGCGGCTCGATCGCGCGCAGCTGCTTCTCGTCGAGTTCGAGCGGCGTGGTGCGCGGCTTCGGCCGGGACACATTGATCGAGTCGACGAAGTCGCGCTCGCTGGGCGCCTCGCCGGCGTCGAAGCGGCTCAGCCGATCGCCCTCGAAGAAGACGGTCACGCGGCGCTGCTGCGGCTCGGCCCCCTGGCGGCGGATCGTGAAGACGTAGTCCCAGCGGTCGCCGTGGAAGAGATCGCTCAGCAGCGGCGAGCCCAGCAGGCCGCGCACCTGGTCGCGGCTCAGGCCGACGCGCAGCTGCTGCACCATCTCGCGGGTGACCACGTTGCCCTGGACGACCTCCATCCGGTAGGGCCTCACCAGGCCGAGCATGCTGCCGTCCGATGAAATGGACGAGCAGCCGGCCCCTGCGGCGAGCACCACGACAGCCAGGGCGGGACGGAAAAGACGGGACAGAGCAGCCATGTCGATTTTGGTGGAGTGGACCGACGGGATCGGCACATCCCGATATGATCCGGGGATTCTAGCGAGGCCGCCGAGGCCTGCATGACACAGGCGACCCCATGACCAACGCGGACGAAATCAAGAGCTCGGGCCTGAAGGCCACCCTGCCGCGCATCAAGATCCTCGACATCTTCCAGCGCGCCCAGCAGCGCCACATGACGGCCGAGGATGTCTTCAAGATCCTGCTGACCGAAGGATCGGACATCGGCCTGGCCACCGTCTACCGGGTGCTGATGCAGTTCGAGCAGGCCGGCATCCTCAGCCGCAACCATTTCGAGAGCGGCAAGTCGGTCTTCGAGCTCAACGAGGGCCAGCATCACGACCACCTGGTCTGCCTGGACTGCGGCCGCGTCGAGGAATTCTTCGACCCGCAGATCGAGTCGCGCCAGCGCATGGTCGCGCAGGAGCGCGGCTTCACGCTGCAGGAGCACACGCTGGCGCTGTATGCGCACTGCACCAAGGACGCCTGCCCGCACCGCGGCGCCAAGTGAGACCGGGGCTCACAGCCCCTGGTCACCGCGCTCCATCAGCTCGCGGTGGCGCTTGATGAATTCCTTGTAGGTGTCGATGCCGCGCAGCTGCAGCACGGTGTTGCGCACCGCGGCCTCCACCAGCACCGCCAGGTTGCGACCGGCATCGACCGCGATCACCACCTTGCGCACCGGCATGCCCAGCACCGTCTCGTGCAGCGGCTCATAGGGCAGGCGCTCGAAGTCGCGCTCGAGCGTCTCCTTGCGCACCAGGTGCACGATCAGCTTCAGGCGCATCTTCCGGCGCACCGCGGTCTCGCCGAAGATCGCCTTGATGTCGAGCAGGCCGATGCCGCGCACCTCGAGCAGGTCGCGCAGCAGCTCCGGGCAGCGCCCCTCGATCGCCGACTGCGACACCCGGAACAGGTCGACCACATCGTCGGCCACCAGGCCGTGGCCGCGCGAGATCAGCTCCAGCCCCAGCTCGCTCTTGCCCAGGCCGGACTCGCCGGTCAGCAGCACGCCCAGGCCGAGGATGTCCATGAAGACGCCATGGCGGGAGGTGCGCTCGGCGAAGTGCTGGCCCAGGAAGCCCCGCAGCACGTCGATGACATGCCCGGCCGAGTCCTGGGTGCAGAACAGCGGGATGTCGGCACGCTCGCACATCGCCACCAGGCGATCGGGCGGTGAACAGCCATCGGCCACCACCAGCACCGGCGGCTCGAGCGCCACGATGCGCGAGATGCGTCGCTCCTGCGCCTCGGTGTCGGCCTCCTGCAGATAGTCGACCTCGCGGCGGCCGACGATCTGCACCCGATAGGGATGGATGTAGTTGAGGTAGCCCACCAGATCGGCGGCGGACTGCGCATCGCGCACCGCCACCTCGTCGAACCGGCGCTCGGGATGGGCATGCCCGGCGATCCACTCCCACTTCAGCGACGCGCGGTGGGCATCGAACAGCGCCTCGGCGCTGATGACGGTGGGCTTCAATTCAGGCCACCGAGCGCATCGGCTCCCAGCGGGAGATCATCTCGTGCAGCCGGGCAGGATCATCCTCGAGCTTGAGGCGCTCGCGCAGATCCCGGTCGGACAGCAGCTCGGCGATCTCGGACAGGATCTCGAGATGGCGCTGCGTCGCGGCCTCCGGCACCAGCAGGAAGATCAGCAGACTGACCGGCTCGTCGTCCGGCGCCTCGAAGCCGATCGGCTGGGCCAGACGGATCACGGCGGCCAGCGGGTTCTTCAGGCCCTTGATGCGGCCGTGAGGAATCGCGACACCATGGCCCAGGCCGGTGGAGCCGAGCCGTTCGCGCGCGAACAGGTTGTCGGAGACGGTGGCCCGGGCAATGGCGTGCTGGTTCTCGAACAGCAGGCCCGCCTGCTCGAACGCGCGCTTCTTGCTGGAAGCGTCCACGTTGACCAGCACGTTTCCGGCGGGGAGGATCGCGGCGAGACGGTTCATCGGGATCGGGCGCCGACTCGGGCTGGAGGCCGTCGCGAACGCGCAGTCAGGTGTGATCGGGGGATCGATTATAGAAAGCCTGCACGGCTTGCGCGCATGCAGACCCCCGCGACGGCGGCCCTCTCCCCCATGGATGTATCGTCGATGCGACCGTCAGCACGAATTTCCACGTGTCGCATCATTTCCAGAGCGATGGCAGTCATGCTTCGGGATCTCCAAATGGCGACGGCCCCATTCGGGGGCCGTCTTCCGGGCGACCTGAGCAGGTCGCAATGCCTGCCGCAGCAGGACAGGAGGGCCTCAGGCGGCCTCGGTGAAGAGGGTATTTCGCTTCGGCGAGACGTGGTGGTGGTTCTGAAGTTTGTCCTTGTGTCGAACGACCTGTCGGTCAAGCTTGTCCATCAATTGGTCGATCGCGGCATACAGATCCTCGTGCGAACTCTCAACAAAGATGTCGCGGCCCTTCACATGCAGCGTGACCTCGGCACGCTGCCGACGCTCCTTCTCCTTGTTCTTCTCCACGGTGAGCAGCACGTTGACGTCCACCACCTGATCGAAGTGTCGGGTCACGCGGTCGAGCTTGGTGAGCACGTACTCGCGCAAAGCCGGAGTGACTTCCAGGTGATGCCCGCTGATCGTCAGATTCATGTGGCCTCCTTCCGAGAGGTGTGGGGTGGGAAGACGCTGTTGTCGTGAGAAGAAGCTGCAGAAGAGAGCGCGGAGAAAAGACCGGCTTCTCTCGTGCAGAGGACTCGTTTCGAGGTGTCTTGCTTGGGTTCAGTGTGACCCTTTCGTGAAAGGCTGACAAGCCCGGGACATCACACCCTGCGGAGGCTGTGTGGAAATGCGCCGGGATGCCCAGAACCGCATTAATCTCGGGGTTTGCGCTCATTCAGATCCGCATCACACGGCGATGCAATAATCGGCTGGCCTGAACTCTCCTGTGCGCGCCGTCCCCGATGCTCAACGTCTTCACGCTGGCCAACGGCCGCCTGTTTCAGGAGGAGGTCGATCAGCCGGAAACGCTCTCCCATGTGTCGCCGGTCTGGGTGGATCTGGAAGCGCCCACCCCGATGGAGAAGGGCTGGATCCAGGGTCGCTTCGGCCTGACCATCCCGGACAACATCGTCGACGACGACCTGGAAGAATCCGCGCGTTTCTACGAGGAAGACAACGGCGAGCTCCACATCCGCTCGGACTTCCTGATCGATGACGGCGAGACGCCGCGCAACGTGCGGGTGGCCTTCATCCTCAAGGACGGCATGCTGTTCTCGATCCATGCGGAGGACCTGCCGGTCTTCCGGCTGCTGCGGCTGCGCGCACGGCGCATTCCGGCCATGATCGAGGATGCCAAGGACGTGCTGCTCAAGCTCTACGACGCCGACGCGGAATACTCCGCCGATGCGCTCGAGGGCATCTACGACGCGCTGGAGAAGGTCAGTGCGCGGGTGCTCAAGCAGGACGTGGACGACCATGCCGCCGGCGAGGCCCTCTCGGCGATCGCCCTGCAGGAAGACCTCAACGGCCGCATCCGGCGCAACGTCATGGACACCCGGCGCGCGGTCAGTTTCATGATGCGCAGCCGGCTGCTCAACGCCGAGCAGTTCGAGGAGGCGCGCCAGATCATGCGCGACATCGACTCGCTCGACAGCCACACCGCGTTCCTGTTCGACAAGATCAA
>JAUPTP010000154.1 GCA_030918015.1 Pseudomonadota bacterium | reverse complement strand
CAAAACGGGTCGGGTCGAGCCGGACCAGATCGGTGCCGGCCTCGACCAGATCGCCCTCGCGCACCAGCATCTCCTCGAGCAGCCCGCCCTCGAGGCTGGCGATCACCTGCTCGTGCCCGCCCGGCGCGACCTTCCCCGGCGCCTTGGCGACGATGTCGACCCGCGCCTGGGAGGCCCACACGCCCGAGACCACGACCAGACCGCACAGCAGGTACAGCGCCCACAGCGCACGCGGCATCGGCTCGACCAGCTCGGCCTGACGGCGTCCCTGCAGGAAACGCTCGTCGCCCGGCAGGAACACCCCGGCCGAGGACGACGCGACCTCTCGCCGGTTCGACATGAAACGCAGCCAACCCATGTCAGCAGACCTCCTCGGCCGGCGAGGCCGATGCCACCGGACTGGCGTCGGGCGTCGTCACCGGTGCGGGCGGCGCGGCCGCCGGCCGTGCGCCGCCCAGGGCCTGCAGCACCGCCCGCTTGGGGCCGTCCGCGATCAGGCGTCCCGCATCCAGCACCGCGATGCGATCGACCAACTCCAGCATCGCCGGCCGGTGCGTGACCACCACCAGCGTGCAGCGCGGCAGCGCCTGGCGCAGCTGGACGACGAACTGCGCCTCGGTCTGCGCATCCATCGCACTGGTGGGCTCGTCCATCAGCAGCACCTGCGGGCGCAGCAGCAGCGCGCGGGCCAAGGCCACGAGCTGACGCTGGCCGCCCGAGAGCATCGCGCCGCCCTCGCCCACCGGCATGTCCAGGCCCAGCGGATGCGCGGCCACCACCCGCTCCAGCCCGGTCAGGCGCAGCACCTCGGCGAGCCGGTCGGCGCCGGCCTCGCGGCCGAGCAGCAGGTTCTCGCGCACCGTGCCGCGGAACAGCCGCGGCTCCTGCTCGACGAAGCCGATGTGGCGGCGGAAGTCGGCCGGGTCGAGCTGGCGCAGATCCAGCCCGTCGATCTCGACCGCGCCGGCGGTCGGCTGGTAGAGGCCGGCGAGCAGCCGCAGCACGGTCGACTTGCCGCTGCCGATGCGCCCGAGCAGCGCGATGCGCTCGCCCGCCTGGAGGCGCAGCGTGACACCCGACAGCGCCTGCGGCGCCTCCCCGGCCGGGCCATAGGCGAAGCCGACCTCGCGCAACGCCAGCCGGCCCTCGAGATGCGGACACGGCAGGAAGCGCCGGCGCGGATCACGCTCGACCGGCAGCGCCATCAGCCGGTCGAGCATGCGCAGCGCCGCCCGCGCGCCCTGATAGCGCGAGGCCAGCGCCACGACGCTGCCCAGCGGCGCGATCGCCCGCCCGGCGAACATCACCGCCGAGATCAGGGCCCCACCGGTGAGCTGGCCGGCACCGATCAGATGCACGCCCCAGACCAGCATCACGATGGTGATCAGCTGCTGCGACACCATCGACACGTTGTTCACCCAGCTCGACAGCGCGCGCGCGCGCACCGCCGAGCGCGAGGCCAGCGCATGCGCCTGCTCGTACTGGCGCTGGACATGGCCCTGCGCGCCGGTGGCGCGGATCGTCTCGATGCCGTCCATCGCCTCGACCAGCAGGCCCTGCATGTCGGCCATCTGGTGCTGCTGGGCCAGCGTGCTGCGGCGCATCAGGCCCTGCACGCCCACCGTCATCAGCAGGATGACCGGCACCGCGATCACCAGCACCAGCGCCAGCGGGCCCGCCAGCACCCAGGTCGCGGCGATGAACAGGGCGATGAACGGCAGGTCGCTGATCGCCGACATCGAGGCCGAGGCCGAGAACTCGCGCACCACCTCGAGCTGGGCCATGTGGTGCGCAAACGAGCCGGACGAGTCGGGCCGATGCTCCAGCCGCAGCCCCAGCGCCTGGCGCAGCAGCACGCTGCCCAGCGCCAGATCGGCCTTGCGGCCGGCCTGGTCGATCAGGTGACTGCGCAACTGGCGCGCCACCAGATCGAAACCGGTGGCCAGCAGTGCGCCGATGGCCAGCGCCCACAGCGTGACGGTGGCCTGGTGCGGGATGACGCGGTCGTAGACCACCATCGCGAACAGCCCGCCCACCAGCATCAGCACGTTGCTGAGGAACGCGGCCAGCATCGCGCCGCGGTAATAGGGCAGATAGCGGCGCAAGGTGCGCCAGAACCAGTGCGCCTCGAGCGATTCGTCCGGCGCATCGGCCGCCGACCGAGAGGAGAAACCGCGCGAGCCCTCTGCCTCGCCCGGACCGGCCAGCAGCAGGTCGCCGTCATGCAGCGCATGCAGCGCCGCGTCGTCCAGATGCTGCAGGGCCGGCGTCATGCCGCTGCCATCGAAGATCAGCAGCTCGTGGACCCGGCGGGCCTCGGCCTCGACCTGGCGGCCCAGCAGCACCGCCGCGCGGCCGTCGCGCAGCGGCAGCACCACCGGCAGCAGCAGCGCCAGCACCTCGGCGGCATCGCGGCTCACCCGCCCGGCCTGCAGGCCGGCGTGCTCGAGCACCTGGCAGGCACCGGCGGGCGTGAGCGGGCGCATCACCCCCAGGCCGTCGAGCAGCGACTCGGCGCTGCGCTCGATGCCGTGGTGGCGGCACAGCCAGTGCACCGCGCCGAGCAGCGCGTCGGCGCTGCCGGCCGCGGCCTGCCCGGACGATGCGGTCATGGTCATGCGGTCTTGCGCAGCAGGCTCATCAGGTGCACGCCGCGCCACTCCTGGCTGAGGATCTGGAAGCTGCCGCGGAAACCGTACATCGAGGCCCAGCGGACCTTGTCGTCGAAGTACAGCGGGAAGGTCTCCTCGGTGATGATGTTGACGTGGGTCGGATCGCGGAAGGCCGGCCCGTGCGGGAAGGCCGGCGTGAAGGACATGAACACGCCGCCGGGCTTGAGCACCCGGTGAATCTCGTTCATCACCTCGACGAAGGCGTTGCGCCGCTGCGGCAGGTAGATCAGGCGCGGCACATGCTCGAGAAAGTCGTGCGCGGTCACATAGTCGAAGCTGTCGTCCGGGAACGGGATCGGCTCGATGACCAGATCGGCCTTGACGATGTGCGCCTCGGCATCGTCGCGCACGTCGATGCCGTAGACCTCCTGGGCGTTGAACGGGTTCTTCGGCTGCAGGCCGCAGCCGAGGTCGAGGGACTTGGTGGTCATCTGGAATCCTGTTCCGTGGGGAAAGGCCTGCGCCGTGGGTCAGAGGGACGTCAGCGGCGCGGGGGCATCGGCCAGCGGGCCGGGTTCGGTGAGCCGGGCCGGCACGGTCAGCTCCGGCAGCGGGGGCGTCGAGCGGAAGAATCGGGCCCAGAAGTTCGGGCTGTACTTCCACCAGGCGTGGCCGCCCATCGGCGGGCGGCAGTCGATCGCGTGGTAGTGCTCGGGCTGCAGCTCCCAGGCGAAGCGCGCGGCCTCGCGCTCGTTGGGCAGCACGAAGTCGGCCGACAGCAGGCCCATGATCGCGAAGTACAGGTCCTCGCTCGAGCCGGTGCGGCGGAACATCTCCAGCGCCTGCGGGAACTCGCGCAGCAGCGCCTGGCACTTGCGGATGCGCCGCAGGCTCAGGCCGCCGTTGCCCACCAGCGCGCGCACCGTCTTGGCGTGCGGCCCGCAGAACGGATCGAGATCGACCTTGACCGTCACGCCCTGCGGCCACGGTGCGCCGACATAGTCGTAGGGGCGGCCCATCCAGTGGTCGAGGTCGTCGCGCAGCAGGATCGCGTCGGTCTGCAGCACCAGCATGAACTCGTGTTCGGCATAGCGCTCGTAGAAGGCCGGCGAGAGCATCAGCAGGTTGTAGCCGGCGATCGAGGCGAAGTAGCCGGGGTCGAACACCTCGAAGGGGATGCCCGGATAGCGCAGCTGGTAGTAGCCGTAGTCGAGCCCTCTCGGCCCGATGAAGCGCACGTCGCGCCCGGCCAGCAGCGGCAGCGAGTGGTCGAGCGAGAACTGCTCCAGCACCGACAGCAGGGGCTGGTAGATCGGGATCAGGACAATCGTCGAGGGAGTCACGGCGGGCCTCGGCTGGGTCGGTTCGGGAGTCGGTGGACGGCGTCAGGCCGGGGCGCTCAGCGCGTCCCGGGCCGGGCCCAGCTGGGCCTGGCGCCACATCGCCACGCAGGCGGCCTCCACGTCGCGCGTGAAGCCGGCCGTGTCGAACAGCGCCGCACGGTCGCGCTGCGCGGCCAGCTTGGCGCGCAGGGCCGCGCGCCGGACCGGATCGCGCGCCAGCGCCAGCGCCAGCGCCTCGTAGTCGGCATGGCTGGTGGTGACCAGCTCCGGCAGACCGGCGGCCTGCAGCAGGCTGCCGGCCACCCGCGACGGAAAGGCCTGGCCGGAGCAGGTCAGCACCGGCAGGCCCGCCAGCAGCGCGTCCGCCGCGGTGGTATGGGCGTTGTAGGGATGGGTGTCGAGAAAGAGATCGGCGACGCGGTAGCGCGCCAGGTGATCCTCGACCCGCGGCACGCGCTGCGCGAACACCAGCCGCACCGGGTCGACGCCGGCGGCCTGCGCGGTGGCGCGCAGGTTGGCCTGCGAGCGCTCGCTGCGCGACATCAGCCACAGCACGCTGCCGGGCACCGCCGCCAGCAGCCGCATCCAGATCGCGAAGACGCCGGGCAGGATCTTGTAGTCGTGATTGAAGGAGCAGAACACCACGCCGTCCTCGGGCAGGCCGCATTCGGTGCGCGTGGGCGTGCGCTCGGCGATCTGCAGGCCGGCCGCTGGCGGCAGGTAGGCGTCAGGCAGGTAGATCACCCGCTCGTCGTAGAAGCGCTGCTGATCGGGCGGGATCACATGGCGGTCGGCCAGGATGTAGTCCATGTAGCCATTGCCCAGCGTGCCGGGATAGCCCAGGTAGTTGACCTGCACCGGCACGGGCCGGTGGCTGAAGATGTCGCTGCGCGAGTCGGCGGTGTAGCCGGCCAGGTCGATCGCGATGTCGACCTCCATCGCCCGCAGCTGCCGGGCGATCTCGATCGAGCTCAGGCGCCGCGCGTCGATGAAATGATCGAAGGCCGCCAGCATGCGCGCGCGCAGCCGGCTGCCGTCGTCCGGCCCGAGCGAGACCGCGATCGTCTCGAAGCGGCGGCGGTCATGGTGCTCGAACACCCCCGCCATCAGGTGCCCGACCGGGTGCTCGCGCAGGTCCGGAGACACATAGGCCAGGCGGATGCGGTCGTGGCGGTAGCGCTCGCCGTTCCACAGCCGGGTGCTGGCGGGCGGATAGCGATGGGCCGAGAAGGTGCGCGCGCAGCGCTGATGATCCTCGGCCGAGTCCGACAGGCCCATGAAGGCCAGCGACTTGCACGCGCGCCGCCCGGCACGCACGCCCGCGATGACCTGCGCCGAGAGCGCATCGAAGCCACTCCAGTCGCAGGCATGGAGCTGCTCGTAGACCAGCATGCCCGCGCCGTAGTCGTAGGCCGGATTGATCGCCAGCAGCTGCTTGAGCATCGCCACCGCCTCCTCGGTGCGGCGGAACTCGGTCAGCAGCGTGGCGCAGTTGGCCAGCGCGGTCTCGTTGGCGGGCTGCAGCGCCAGCACCCGCTGGAAGCGCTCCAGCGCGGCGGCATGCTGCAGCAGCTCGCGCAGCAGCACGCCGCTGTTGATCAGCGCCTCGGTGTAGTCGGGCTTGAGGTCGATCGCGCGCTGGTAGCTCGCCAGCGCCTCGTCGCGACGGCCCACGCCCTGCAGCGCGGTCGCATGCGCGAACCACAGCGGCGCAAAGCCCGGCACGTCGCGCACGCCGCGCTCGAGCAGCGTCAGGGCCTCCTCCGGGTCGGCGCGGCGCAGCAGGATGACCGCCAGCGAGTACAGCGCCACCGGATCGGCCGGCCAGTGCGACAGGAAGAAGCGGAACTGCTGCTCGGCGAGGTCGACCCGACCCTGGCTCTGGTGATCGAGCGCCTGCATCAGCAGCGCGCGGTCGGGAACCGCCGAGGGGCCGGCCACGGGAGGCGTGGCGATGGAGAGGGGCGTTGCGGTGAGGGCCATGATGCAGCATGGTCACCGCAACGCACCCCGTGAACTCGCAGAAAGCGCAAGGCAAGCCCGGCGCATTTCGTCAGTTCGGGAGGCGGACGAGGGCGGCGCCCTCGCCCGCTCCTTCCGCTCAGAGCAGCGGCTGCTGGCGCATCAGCTCGTCGAGCTCCGAGCTGGAGGACGCCGCGATGACCACCGCCGAGGCCGTCGGCGCC
>JAUPTP010000153.1 GCA_030918015.1 Pseudomonadota bacterium | reverse complement strand
GCCAGCGCCACCGCTGCCGCGGCCACCAGCCCCGGCAGCAGCACCGCCCGCAGCGCCGCGCCCGGCATCGCCAGCGCCCGCGCCACCTGCACCACCATCGTCGCGGCGCGCACGATGAACAGGCCCGCCACGCTCCAGGCCACCCCGATCACCGGACCGCGGGAAGCCGCTGCACAGACCAGCAGCCACAGCAGCAGCACCGGCAGCTGCGAGCGGAACTCCTGCCGCGCCCGACCGGCCGCCCACAGCACCGGCGTCGACAGGCCCCAGACCAGAAAGGCCGGCATCGCCAGCGCGAAGGGCGCCAGCAGCGACGCCGCCTCCTGCCAGGCCGGCCCGTAGAGCAGCGCGATGATCGGCCCGGCCAGCACGGCCGCAGCCGCATAGAGCGGCGCCAGCAGCACCGACACCCCCAGCAGCACCGCACGGTAGACCCGCGCCAGCGGCTCGCCGTCCTGGCGCTCCAGCCGGCCGCCGGCCGCATGCAGCACCGGCTGCAGCACGCCCAGCAGCGTGGTGGTCGGCGTGTAGACCAGATTGAACGCGGCCGAGTAGCCGCCGACGCTGCGGGCCGCGTAGCGCTGCGCCACCACGGCGCGGTCGACGTTCTGCAGCAGCCAGTTCAGCAGGTTGGTGGCCATCACCGTCAGGCCCGTGGACAGCATGACTGGACGATCGGGCGTGTTCCACAGCGGCCGCAGCGGATGGCGCACGGCCCGGTACAGGCCCGCCAGCGTCACGGCGGACTGCACCAGCCACGCCACGACCAGCGCCCGCACATCGCCCAGCGCCCAGGCCAGCGGCAGGCCGCACGCCAGGTAGCCCGCGGCATAGCCCCCGAGCTGCGCCAGCTGCAGGCGCCGGAAATCCAGCCGCCGCTTGAGCAGGTTGAGCGAGGGCGCGGCCATCGCGTTGAGCAGGCACACCGGCGCCAGGGCCGCCACCACGCCGGCCGCCCGCGGCTCGCCGAAGGCCTGGGCGATCGACCCGGCCCCCAGCGCGACCGCCAGCGCCACGCCCAGCCCGATCACCACCTGCCAGGTGAACACGCAGCGCAGATCGTCCTCGCTGACCTGCGGCTTCTGGATCAGCCCGTAGGCCATGCCGAAATCGGACAGGAAGCTCGCCAGGCTGACCACCAGCACCCCGATCGCGAACAGGCCGTACTGCTCCGGCCCCAGCAGGCGCGCCAGCACGATCTGCAGTCCGAACTGCAGCCCCAGCTTGACCACCGAGCCGGCCGCCCCCCAGCCGACCGCCCGGGCGGCCTGCCGCGCCAGCCCCGCGTCGGCGCTCATCGCCCCGCCTCGCGCATCACGGCAGTCCGGCGATGCGCTGGCGCGCCTCGGGGGTCATCGCGGCCAGCATCTCGCGGGCGAAGCGGTCCTGGAGCGCAAAGGCCCGCACGCTGTCGCGCTCCAGGCTGGAGACACGGAACAGCAGCCCGTCGGCGATGTAGCCCTTCAGCGCGTAGCGCATCTCCATCAGCTTCTTGTCGGTGCTGCTGCGCACGGCGTGGTCGCCCAGCGTCGTCCAGTAGGTGACCGGCTCGAAGCGGGTCGCGCCGTAGACCGTCTCCAGGCGGCGCACCGGCACCGCGCCCTGGGCGCTGCGCAGCTCGTCGGCGCGGATGCGCTGCACCTGGAAGCCCTGGGCGGGATAGCAGATCTCGGGCTTGTGCACCTGGAAGGCATCGCTCTGGTTGCGCCCGTAGGCCACCGACAGCATGACCATCTCGCCCTGCGGGTTGCGGTAGACGCGGTTGACCAGCTCGGCATAGAGCTGGTCCTGCAGCGTGCGGGCCTGCGGATTGATCACGCCCTGGGCCATCGGCACCGGAGTCCAGTCGCCGAAGCGCTCGGGCAGCAGCTGCTGCAGGCGCACCGGCGCGCGCGTGTCGGCCAGCAGCCGGTGCGGCTTCAGGGCCGAGCCCAGCACCGAGGTGCCGATCATCACGGCCGCCAGGATCGCGCCGAGGCGCAGCGAGCGGGCCGAGGCCGGCGCGGCCGGGGAAGTCGTCGGGGTCGTCATCGGGATCGGCCGGCAGGCAGGGTCGGCAGCAGCCAGCGCACCAGCGAATCGGCCGCGAGGATCAGCATCAGCGCCGCCAGGAACAGCACCATGCCGGCGAAGCCGTGCAGGAAGCCCTGCCCCGCCTCGTCGCCCAGGTGGTAGGTGATCAGCGTCAGCGCGATCACCCGGATGACGTTGGCCGTGAAGCTGATCGGCACCACCAGGATCGCCAGGGTCATGTTGCGGATCACCGAGGCGTGGCGCACCAGGTTCATGTAGAGCAGGCCCATCGCCTCCAGCGTGAACAGCGTGTTCAGCCCGGCGCAGGCGTCGGCCACCAGCAGCTGGTAGGGGCCGATCTGCAGGATCACGCCGGTGCGGCTGATCGGGTAGCCGGCGTGGTGCAGCAGCGTCTCGACCACATACGACACGGCGATCTTCATCGGCTGCGTGAGCGCATCGACCAGCTGGCCCGGCAGCGGAATCATGAACACGAGGAACAGCAGCCCGAAGGCCAGCGGCCGCAGCCCCGCCGCGCCCTTGAGCAGCAGCACGCACGCGGCGATGACGCCCAGGCTCGAGCCGAGCTCGAAGATGATGATGTCCTGCGAGCGCCCCAGCACGAACAGCAGCAGCGAGGGCACCAGCACCCCAAGGCCGGCCCCGGTGGCGCTGCGCTCCGGCAGCGCCAGCACCTGCGGCATGCGCCGGCCCATCAGCCACAGACCCAGGGCGAGCACGATCGGTCCATGCCCGTGCTGGTCCCCCGCCCACGCCCCGCGCAGGAGATCGCGCAGGGTCGGGCCGTACAGGGCCACCCATCCCAGCCCCAGCAGCAGCCAGGGCGACCATGCCGGCCACCGGCCCGCTTCGGATTCGTGCTCCACAGCCGACATGCGATCAATGCTCGTTGACCACCACCCCGGCCAGCTGGGCCGAGGCCGCCACCATGCTGTCGGCCAGCGCGTGCAGGCCCGCCATGCGGGTGAGGTTCTTGCGCGCGAGCATCACCGCCGCCCCGCAGCGCGAGGCGATCACCGCCGCGTCGCTGCCGCTGGAGGCCGGCGGCGTGTCCACGATCACATGGTCGAACTTGCGCAGCAGCTCGTCCATCAGCAGCCGGAAGGCGGGCCGCTCGAGCAGCTCCAGCGGGTTGGGCGGCGTGATGCCCACCGGCATGACGAACAGGCTCGGAATGTCGGAGGCCTGGCAGATCACGTTGGCCTCCTGGCGGCCGCTCAGGATGCCGCTCAGGCCGGCGGTGCTGGGCACGCCGAAGAGCTCATGCTGGCGAGGATGGCGGAAATTGGCATCCACGATCAGCGTGCGCCCGCCCAGCTGCGCCAGCACGACCCCCAGGTTGGCCACGAAGTAGGAACGGCCATCGCCCCGGTCGGGGCTGACCACCACCATCGCGCGGCGCGGCTGGTTCGGCCCGAAGACCCGCATCGTCAGCTGGCTGCGGATCGCCCGGAAGGCCTCGGCCCGCGGCCCGAAGGGCTCGGTGGCGGTGACCAGCTCCGGGTGCACATGGCAGCGGTCCTGCGGCGTGTAGGGATAGTGGAACTGCTGGCTGAGCGCGAAGACCACATCGGCATCCGTCGCCAGGCCCAGCGCCACGGCGGCCTCGCCGAAACGCAGGCCGTGCTCGCGCTGGTAGGCCAGGATCGCCTCGATCTGCGGCTCGCTGATCGGGCGCTTCTCGCGGATCAGCTCGCCGATGCAGCGCTCCTGCGCGGCCTGGGCCGACACCGCGGCCAGCTCGGGCAGATCGGTCATGCGCGAAGCCGTCATCAGGCGCGTCCTTTCGCGGCGAGCTGCGGCGACACCAGCCGCGACAGCACCGAGCCCGGGCCGGGCCCCGCCTCGCCCGGCAGCACGCCCAGCACCGGCAGGCACAGCGCATCGGAGAAGTCGCTGACCAGGCGGACACGGCGGTCGAAGACCTCGCGCACCAGCACGAAGGCCACGGCCAGCAGGATGCCCAGGAACACGCTCAGCAGCGTGTTGAGCATCAGCCGCGGCGAGGACGGCTGGGTCGGCTCGGTCGCGGACGACAGCAGCGAGATGTTGGTCTGCGTCGCCTGGCTCTCCAGGCTGGTCTGCTGCACCCGCTGGCTGATCTGCTCGTAGGAGCGCTGCAGCGACTCGACGTCGCGCTGCAGCGCCGTGAGCTCGCCGCGCTGCTCCTTCATGTGCAGCACCTTGGCCCGCTGGGCCTCCAGGGCCGCACGCGCCTCGGCCTCGCGCTGGCGGTTGATGCTGTTGGTCACGCCCACGCTGCCGCCCACGCGCCGCGCCTCGCTGTCGATGCGCCGGCGCAGCTCCTCGATGTTGGCCCGCAGCTCGATGACCTGCGGATGCGCGTCGCCCAGACGGGCGCCGAGCTCGCCGAAGCGGGCCTCCTGGCGCGACAGGTCGGCGCGCAGCCCGGCCACCACCGGGTTGGCGATCACGTCCTGCAGCCGGTCGCCCGAGGCCTGAACCTGCGCCGAGCGGCTGCTCGAGTCGGCCGCCTGCGCCTGGATCATCACCAGCTGGGAGCTCAGCTCGTTCAGGCGCTGCGTCTCGATGTCGAAGCGCTCGTCGGCGACCGTGATGCCGTGCTGGCGCTGGGCCTCGGCCAGCCGCTGCTGGGCCTTCTCCAGCGCCTCGCGCACCTCCTGCGCCTGCTTGCCGAAGAAGTCGGCGTACTGCTGCGCCGGCAGCGTGCGCAGCCCGAGGCTGATGTCGATGTAGGCGCGGGCGAACGCGTTGGCCAGCGCCGCGGCGAACTTCGGATCCGCATTGGCATACGACACGTAGATCACGTTGCCCTCGCGCGAGGGCTTGACGTCGAGCTTCTTGCCGATCATCTGCGCCAGCCAGGCCTCCAGGCTGCCCTGCCCGCCGGTCTCGGCGCGCCACTGCTCGCGGATCTGGGCGTTGTCGGCCATGCGCAGGCCCTGCACCACCCGCAGGGCCACGCGCTCGCTCTGCAGCACCTCGACCTGGGTGGCCATGTAGGCGGGCATGGCCATCGCCCCCATCGTCATGCCCAGGATCGGGTCGGGCGAGCGCACGTCGAGCACCAGCGAGGCCGAGGCCGTGTAGGTGCGCGGCATCAGCAGCGTGACGGCAACCGTGCCGCCGATCGTCAGCAGCAGCACGAGCGCGGCCGAACGCCAGCGCGCCCGGAGAATGGCAAAGAACAGGGGGAAGGTCATGGGATTCGGGACAGGCACCGACTCGATCGGGAGCGCCATGGTGCCTGATTTGATCGATCTGATCTTATCGAGATGGCACGCCACAGCACCCGATCACGAAAGAACGATGCCGACCCACGCGCAATAGCGCCGTGAACTCTGCACGCTTCGTCTTGACTCGCCGACCGGGTCGAGGCTCATCGCGCGACCCATCCGTCCGATGGAAGCCGGCCCGGCCGGCGCCAGCCGGCACAATCACGGGGCCATGCCCGAGACCTCCTCCGAATCGATGCCTTTCTCCCCCCGCCCCACCGTCGCCGTCATCGGCGTCGGCTATGTCGGCCTGCCGCTCGTCGTCGAGTTCGGCCGCCGCCTGCCGACGATCGGCTTCGACATCGCCCACGACAAGATCGCCCGCTGCCAGGCCGGCCAGGACCCCTCGCGCGAGATTCCCGACGAGGACATGGCCGCGGCGGTGCACGCGCGCTACAGCAGCGACCCGGCCGCGCTGCGCGAGGCCGACTTCATCATCGTCGCGGTGCCCACGCCGGTCGACCAGGCGCGCATTCCCGACTTCGGGCCGCTGATCGGCGCCAGCCGCACCATCGGCCCCCACCTGAAGAAGGGCGCCACCGTCATCTTCGAGTCGACCGTCTACCCCGGCGCCACCGAGGAGGTCTGCATCCCCGAGCTCGAGCGCGCCTCGGGCAGGACCTGGAAGCGCGACTTCTTCGTCGGCTACAGCCCCGAGCGCATCAACCCCGGCGACCGCGAGCACCGGCTGACCAATGTCGTCAAGGTGGTGGCCGGCGACAGCGAGGCCACGCTCGAGCAGGTCGCCGCGCTCTACGCGCTGATCGTCGAGCCGGGCGTGCACCGCTGCTCCAGCATCAAGGTCGCCGAGGCCTGCAAGGTGATCGAGAACACCCAGCGCGACCTCAACATCGCGC
>JAUPTP010000152.1 GCA_030918015.1 Pseudomonadota bacterium | reverse complement strand
CCCCAGTCCCGGAAGCCGCCTTCCGTGAACTTCATGATGTTGCCCTTGTGGACCAGGGTCACGCTGGGCTTGTCATGGTCGATCGCGTACTGGATGGCCTTGCGCACCAGGCGCTCGGTGCCCTCGATCGACACCGGCTTCACGCCCAGGCCCGAGGTCGCGGGGAAGCGGATCTTCGTGACGCCCATCTCTTCCTGCAGGAAGCGGATGAGCTGCTTCGCCTTCTCGCTGCCGGCCGGGTACTCGATGCCGGCGTAGATGTCTTCGGAGTTCTCGCGGAAGATGACCATGTCGGTCTTCTCGGGCTCCTTCAGCGGCGAGGGCACGCCCTTGAAGTAGCGCACCGGGCGCAGGCAGACGTAGAGGTCGAGCTCCTGACGCAGCGTGACGTTGAGCGAGCGGATGCCGCCGCCGACCGGCGTGTTCAGCGGCCCCTTGATCGACACCAGGTAGTCGCGCACCACGTCGACCGTCTCGTCCGGCAGCCACACGTCGGGGCCGTACAGGCGGGTCGACTTCTCGCCGGCATAGATCTCCATCCAGTGGATGCGGCGCTCGCCGCCATAGGAGCGCGCCACGGCCGCATCGATCACCTTGATCATGACCGGCGTGACATCGACCCCCACGCCATCGCCCTCGATGAAGGGGATGATCGGGTTGTTCGGAACGTTCAGGCTGCAGTCATCGCCGACAGTGATCTTCTGTCCCTCGGCAGGCACCTGGATGTGCTGGTACATGGTGGATCCGGTTGTGTTGTGTGTTCGGGTATGGGAGCGGGCCTGCCCGATCCGGCAGACTGAACAGGGATTCTAGGGATACTCGCGAGGCGACGGTGGCGCATCAGCTGCACCAGGCGATCAGGGTCTCGACCCAGGGCCCGTGCCCGGCCAGGGACCACGCCGACATCAGCAGCACCATCAGGCCGGACAGGCGCAGCGGCCATGTCGCCCTCAGGTCGCCGGCGCCCGCATCGGCCCGGCGCAGCGCGGCCGGCACCAGCCTCAGCCACAGCACCGGACCGAGCACCAGCGCGGCGCTGCTGACCAGCGCAAACACCGCCATGACCGCCGCCCCTTCCGCGGGCGAGGAGGCCACGGCCGCCAGCAGCAGCGCCGCATGCAGCAGCCCGCACGGCAGGGCCGGCCACAGCAGCCCCAGCCCGGCCGCCTTGAGCTCGCCGGGCAGCGCCACGCGCCGGGCACCGGAAGGCACGCTCGGCGGCGGCGCCCCCCGCCCCTCGACCCAGGCCTCGATCGCGGCCGGCATGCGCCCGCGCAGCAGCAGCCATGCGCCGATCAGCACCATGAAGAACTGCAGCCCATGCCACAGCGGACGCAGCCAGCCCGCCACCTCGGCCAGCCAGCGCAGGCCGCCGACCACGGAGGCGGCGGCCGCTCCGGCCAGCGCATAGGCCAGCAGCCGCCCGACCAGGACGGCGACGCTGCCCCGCGCCACATCGCCCGGCGTGCAGCGACGCGCCGCCGCCGCACAGCCCGCCGCGCACATCGCCGCGCAGTGCGGCGTGCCGGCCAGGCCCATCAGTGCCGCCGTCAGCAGCAGCGCACCCGTCATTCAGATCACCTTGGAGAAGCGCTCCCGGTTGCGGTCGGCCTGCAGGTGACGATCGAAGACCATCGCCACCGAGCGGACGAAATACCATCCCAGCGGCGTGACCTCCAGCCCGTCGTCGCCCAGGACGACCAGCCCGTCGCGGGCCAGGTCCTCGAGCGCCTGGAGTTCGGTGGCGAAATACGCCCGGACATCGATCAGGTGCGCCAGGGCCACCGATTCATGGCTGAGGCGGCCGTGGCACATGATCGACATGATCACCGCGCGGCGCACCAGATCATCACGGGTCAAGGCCAGGCCGCGCACCACCGGAAGCTGGTTGGAATGCAGCGCATCGTAATACTCGTCGAGCGTCTTGGCATTCTGGCTGTAGCAAGCCCCCACGCGGGAGATCGCCGAGACGCCCAGGCCGACGAGATCGCAATCGGCATGGGTGCTGTAGCCCTGGAAGTTGCGGTGCAGCCGCCCCTGGCGCTTGGCCTGCGCCAGCGGATCGTCCGGCAGCGCGAAATGGTCCATGCCGATGTACTGGTAGCCGTGCCCGACGAAGCCCGCAAGCGCCTGCGCCAGCATGCCCACGCGCTCGCCGCCGCTGGGCAGCTCGGCCGGCTCGATGCGGCGCTGCGGCTTGAAGCGGGTCGGCAGGTGCGCGTAGCCATACATCGCGATGCGGTCAGGCCGCAGCGCCGCGACCTGGCGCACGGTGCGCGCGAAGCTCTCGGGCGTCTGGCGCGGCAGACCGTAGATCAGGTCGACGTTGATCGACTCGAAGCCCAGCTCGCGCGCGTCACGCATCAGCGCCTCGACCTGCTCGTAGGGCTGGAGGCGATGCACCGCCTGCTGCACGTCGGCATCGAAGTCCTGCACGCCGAAGGACACCCGGTTCAGGCCCAGCGCGCGCAGGTGCTCGAGCCGCTGGCGCGTGACGGTGCGCGGATCGATCTCGATCGAGAACTCGCCACGCGGCAGCAGCTCGAAGCGGGCCCGGATCGCCCCCATCAGGCGCGAGAGCTCGGCATCATCCAGGAAAGTGGGCGTTCCGCCCCCGAAATGCAGCTGGGAGACCTGCACCCGCTCGCCCAGCGCCTCGGCCACCAGCGCCATCTCGCGCTCGAGCGCCTCCAGGTAGGCCGTGGCACGCCCATGATCGCGGGTGACGATCTTGTTGCAGGCGCAGTAGTAGCACACCGACTCGCAGAAGGGCACATGCACATAGAGCGACAGCGGCGCGCTGGCCCCGCCGATGCCGCCCATGTCATGCCGGCCGGCCAGCGCCTGGCGGAAATGGTCCGCCGTGAAGGCCTCGACGAAGCGGTCGGCGGTCGGGTACGAGGTGTAGCGCGGCCCCGGCATGTCCATCCGGCGCAGCAGCTCGTCCGTGAGCACGGGACCGTCCGTGCGACTGGTACTGAGAGTGGAATGTTCCATGGGCGCCCACTGTGCCGACTGACGCCCGGCGTACCTTGACGTACCTCAAGAAGGCTCCGCGAGTCACCCCCCTGAATTGACACTGATTGATCGAATCGAGGGAATTCGGCGTCAGAATGAGGTGCGAGCCGATGCCGAGCTCCTATCAAACCTACCAAAGAAGTCCCGCCATGCACGACACCACGACGCCCTCCCGCCTTGATGCGCTCAAGGTTGCCTGCTCCGCCTGCAACCTGCGCGAGCTGTGCCTGCCGGTCGGGCTGTCGGATGACGAACTGGCCTCGATCGACGACATCATCGGCACCCGTCGCACGGTGCGCCGCGGCGAGAGCCTCTTCCACGCCGGAGAGGCCTTCTCGGCCCTCTACGCGGTGCGCACCGGCTTCTTCAAGACGGTCGTGTCGGCCGCCGACGGCCGCGAGCAGGTGACCGGCTTCCAGATGGCCGGGGAACTCATCGGCCTGGACGGCATCAGCAACGACCACCACTCCTGCGACGCCATCGCGCTGGAGGACTCGCAGGTCTGCATGATCCCCTACAGCCAGCTCGAGACGCTGTCGCGCGAGGTCATGCTGCTGCAGCACCAGTTCCACAAGATCATGAGCCGAGAGATCGTGCGCGATCACGGCGTGATGCTGCTGCTGGGCTCGATGCGCGCCGAGGAGCGCCTGGCAGCCTTCCTGCTGAACCTGACGCAGCGCCTGCAGGCCCGAGGCTTCTCGGCCTCGGCGCTGGTGCTGCGCATGACGCGCGAGGAGATCGGCAGCTACCTCGGCCTGAAGCTCGAGACGGTCAGCCGCACCTTCTCGAAGTTCCAGGACGAGGGCATCCTGGAGGTCAAGCAGCGCGACATCCGCATCCTCGACCAGAACGCGCTGCAGCGGGTGGTCAACGCGGCGACCTGCTGAGGCGGTCCTCGCGCTCGGTCGGCGTCGACATCACCATCTGCGTCATCGCGCTGGCCAGGGCGATGACGGCCCAGAACAGCAGGAACGCGAC
This sequence comes from Pseudomonadota bacterium, assembly GCA_030918015.1. Taxonomy (GTDB): domain Bacteria; phylum Pseudomonadota; class Gammaproteobacteria; order Burkholderiales; family Burkholderiaceae_C; genus Sphaerotilus. The sequence goes on along the minus strand of JAUPTP010000152.1, from coordinate 2,184 downwards.
GGAGTAGACGGTCGTCGGATCGGCGCTGGCCACCGGCGAGCCCATCCAGCGCAGATCGGCCGGATCGACCATCGAGAAGACCAGCATCTCGACGACACCCGCCATCAGGAACGAGGGCCAGAGCATGGCCGCCAGACGCCGCTCGCTCGCCGAGGCGGGGGGCTGCACCTCCGCTCCGCCCTCGAACACGGGCGAAGCGTCGTGCTCGAGAGGATCGGGCTTCACTTGACGCCCCCGGTGGCCGCATGGTTGCGGCCCTGCATGGCCGGCGCCTGGGCAGCCTGATCCGCCTCGACCCGGTCAGCGGTCTGGATGACCTCATCCGGGTGCTTCAGGGCCAGCGCCAGGGTCACGAAGCTGGCCACCACGACCACGAGGGGGCCGCCGACCACCAGCCACATCATCTTGAAGCGCCACCAGGGTCGGGGATCGCGGGCGGACGGCGTGGGATTCGCAGGGGTTCGGCTCATGGGAGAGTCTCCTCGGACAGCATGCCAAGCGACCGGCTCAGCGCGGGATGATGAAGGTCGACTTCTCGCGCACGACCACGGGCGCCTGGTCGGGCGCATCGACACGCGCGATGTCGAAGTGTATTTCGTGCGAGCCCGGTCCGGCCTGGTTGGCGACCTCGAAGTCGGCCTGGACCGACAGCGTCACCCAGCGGGCCTCGGCCGCACCCACCTCGATCTCGGCGGCCGGATCGACCCGCAACTGCGGCAGGCCGGTGACCGCGATGCGATAGCGGTGCACCTGCTCGCCCGCGTTCATGATCTGCAGGCGGTAGACGTTCTCGATGCGGCCCTCGTCGACGATGCGCGCCAGCGAGGCGCGGTCGCGCACCACGTCGACCCGGAAGGGCGTGCGCAGCCAGATGCTCGCGCCGACCGCAGCGACGATCAGCACCAGGATCGCGGTGTAGACCAGCACGCGCGGACGCAGCACGCGACGCCACATCTGCGCCCGGCTGAAATGCTCCTGCAGCCCGTTCTGCGTCGCGTAGCGGATCAGGCCGCGCGGGTAGTTCATCTTGTCCATGATGCCGTCGCAGGCATCGATGCAGGCGGCGCAGCCGATGCACTCGTACTGCAGGCCGTTGCGGATGTCGATGCCGGTCGGACAGACCTGCACGCACACGCCGCAGTCGACGCAGTCGCCCAGGCCCTTGCTCTTGGGGTCGGTCTTCTTGCTGCGCGAGCCGCGCGGGTCGCCGCGCTCGGCGTCGTAGCTGATGATCAGCGTGTCCTTGTCGAACATCGCGCTCTGGAAGCGCGCGTACGGGCACATGTACTTGCAGACCTGCTCGCGCATGAAGCCGGCGTTGCCCCAGGTCGCGAAGGCGTAGAACAGCACCCAGAACCATTCCCACGGGCCGAAGCCGAGCGTCATCGCCTCGGCCGCCAGCGTGTGGATGGGGGTGAAGTAGCCGACGAAGGTGAAGCCGGTCCACAGCGCGAACAGCACCCACACCAGATGCTTGGCGCCCTTGCGGCGGATCTTCTCGGCCGTCCACGGGCCGGCGTCGAGCTTCATCCGCTGGGCGCGATCGCCCTCGAAGCGGTGCTCGAACCACAGGAAGATCTCGGTGTAGACCGTCTGCGGACAGGCGTAGCCGCACCACAGCCGCCCGCCCACCGCGGTGAACAGGAACAGCCCGTAGGCGGAGATGATCAGCAGTCCGGTCAGGTAGATCAGGTCCTGCGGATACAGCACCAGACCGAACAGATAGAAGCGCCGGCTGACCAGGTCGAACAGCACCGCCTGGCGGTCGTTCCACATCAGCCAGGGCAGGCCGTAGAAGACGATCTGGGTGAGCCAGACCAGCGCCCAGCGCCACTTCGAGAAGTAGCCCTCGACGGCGCGCGGATAGATCTTCTTGGATTTCTGATAAAGCGAGACGGTCCTGGCGGCTGCCGGCTCGGCAGCCGGCGCAGGACCGGCAGGGGCTGAGGCCACGGAGGGCGAGGAAAGGGGCGCGGTGCCCGTCTTGCTGGTATCCATGGCCTCAGTTTTAACCCAGGACAAGCCCGAGCTTATTGCGCTTTCGCATCACCGGCAGGCGCGGCCAGGGCGGTCTGCTTCTCGCCCTTGTGCGACAGGCTCCAGACATAGGCGGCCAGCACCTTGATCTGCTCCGGCGACAGGCGGGAGGCGTGCTGCGGCATGACGTTGGTCTTGCCGTTGTTG
>JAUPTP010000151.1 GCA_030918015.1 Pseudomonadota bacterium | reverse complement strand
GGGCCGTGGCGCGCTCCTTCGTCAGCCCGACGCCGGAGGTGAGCAGGTTGGTGTAGTAGCCCAGCCGGTGCGCCTCGGCGATCAGCTCCTCCAGATCGTCGCGCATCAGCGGCTCGCCGCCGGAGAAGCCGCACTGCACCGCGCCCAGCGCGCGGGCCTCGCGCAGCACGCGCAGCCACTCCAGGGTGGAGAGCTCGTCCGCACGCCCGGTCTTCGCGAAATCGACCGGGTTGTAGCAGAACACGCAGTGCAGCGGGCAGCGGTAGGTCACCTCCGCCAGCAGCCACAGCGGCGGGCCGATCGTCATGCCAGCTCCACCCAGCGCTGCTGGCGGGCCATCTCGAGGAAGCGCTCGACGTCGCCGGCCAGCCCGGTCGCGCCGAAGGCGGCTTCCAGATCGGCGACGATCTCGGCGACGGTGGCCGTGCCGGTGCAGCGGGTCAGGATCTCGCCGGCGCTGCGGTTGAGCTTGACCATGCCTTCCGGGTAGAGCAGCACATGGCAGCCCTGCGCCTCTTCCCACTGCAGCCGGAAGCCTCGGGCCACGCGCGGGTTCATGCGCCCACCCCTTGCACGCCATAGCGCTGCGCCATCGCGTCGTTCATGGCCCACAGGATGTCGAGCTTGAAGCGCAGGATCTCGAGCGCGCGCTCCTGCTGGTCGCGGCTGCGGAAGTGGTCGAGCGTGACCGCCAGGCCCTGCTCGACGTCGCGTCGGGCCTGGCTCACGCGGTTGCGGAAGTAGCTCAGGCCTTCGGCGTCGATCCAGCCGTAGTGCTCGGGCCAGGTGGCCAGGCGCTGCTTGTGGATCTCCGGCGCGAACAGCTCGGTCAGCGACGAGCACACCGCCTCCTGCCACGGCGCATGGCGCGCGAAGTTGACATAGGCATCGACCGCGAAGCGCACCGCCGGGACGACATGGCGCAGGTCGGTGATCTCCTCGCGGGTCAGGCCGACCGCCAGGCCGAGGCGGATCCAGGCCTCGATGCCGCCCTCGTCCCGGATCGTGCCGTTCGGGCCACCGATCTCGAAGCCGTCGTGGTCCAGGATGCGCTGGATCCACTCGCGCCGCACCTCGCGGTCCGGGCAGTTCGCCAGCACCGCCGCATCCTTCACCGGAATGGCGATCTGGTAGTAGAAGCGGTTGGCCACCCAGCCGCGGATCTGCTCGCGGCTCGCCTTGCCGGTGTTGAGCATGACGTTGAACGGGTGGTGGATGTGGTAGCTCCGGCCCTGCTCGCGCAGTTGCGCCTCAAAGGCGGCGCGGTCCCAGGCCGGGGCGTCGGGGTCGCGCGGGCGGGTGGTGGCCGGCGCGTTGAAGGGCGTGCCGAAGCGGTTGCCGGTGGCGGTGCTCATCGGGGGTCTCCTGGAGTCGTTCGGAACGCGATCAGAACCCGATCTCGAGGCCGTCGAACGCGACCTCGATGCCGGAAGCGTCGAGCGCGCGGCGCTCGGGCGAGGCCTCGTCGAGGATCGGGTTGGTGTTGTTGATGTGGATGAGCACCTTGCGCGTGGCGGCCGGCAGGCGACCGAGCCACTCGATCATGCCGCCCTCGCCCGACTGCGGCAGGTGGCCGATGCTGCGGCCGGTCTTCTTCGAGAAGCCCAGGCCGATCATCTCGTCGTCGGTCCAGAAGGTGCCGTCGACCATGACCACGTCGGCGCGGCTCATGGCTTGCCAGACCGGCGGCGTGATCTCGCCCAGGCCGGGTGCGTAGAAGACGCGCCGGCCGCTGGCAGTGTTCTCGAAGGTCAGGCCGATGTTGTCGCCCGGCACCGGCTGGTCGCGGTGCGGCGAATAGGGCGCGGGCTTGCTCTCCAGCGGCAAGGCGGTGATCTTCAGGCCGGCCACGCCGGGGATCTCGAAGGTGCGGCCGTCCAGGCCGATCTCGTGCCAGTCCACGCCGCAGTAGTGCGACAGCACGCGCAGGATCGGGTTGCCCTCGCTCAGGTCCTCGAAGGCCGGGCGGGTGGTCCAGAGCGGCAGCTTGGCACCGCGCTCGCGCAGCATGTAGAGGCCCGTGCTGTGGTCGACCTGGCCGTCGCAGAGCAGCACCGCCGCGATGCCGCTGTCGCGCAGGGCGCGGCCCGGGTTGAGCTGCGGCGCGCGCTGCAGCTGCGTGAGGATGTCGGGCGAGGCGTTGACCAGCAGCCAGTCGTCCGGGCCGCCGACCGCGATGGACGACTGGGTGCGGGCGCGGTGATGGGCGGAGCCGGCGCGCACCGCGCGGCACTGGGTGCAGTGGCAGTTCCACTGCGGAAAGCCGCCTCCGGCGGCGGATCCGAGCACCAGGAGCTTCATGGACGCAGGACGACAGGAGACAGGAACAGGACGACCCGGAGACGGGCAGGCCCGCCGAAGCGGGCCTGTCGTGGCATCCATCGGGCGATGCGGATCAGCGTGCGGCGATATACATCGTGATCTCGAAGCCGAAGCGGAAGTCGGTCGCGGTCGGGGTGTCCCAGGTCATGAAAGTCTCCGGTGAAATGTGCGTGGGGCGCTGTGCCGGTCGGCACATCCATTCGTGACCGACCGCTGACGCAGTGTGCGCGCGAGCGCCCCCGGCGTCCTCCTCAGGACCATGAATCCCGGCTCATGATTTTCATGAGGTCGGCCCATCCGGTGCCGATCACGGCGGCGGGGGCCACGACCTCCGTGACTGTGTTCACAATCCGGACATGTCTGCCGCCTTTCCGCCCCCGATCGATCCTGACGACCTGGTCCAGCCGGTGGCGGTGCGCACGCACCTGCCGCGCGGCCTGGGCCTGCGCTGGCAGATCCACCTGATCGTCGCGGCCCTGATGGGGCTGTTCGTGGCGGTGGTCATCGCGCTGCAGATCGACGCGACCCGGCGCAGCGTGCACGAGGAGATCGTCGCGGCCAACCGGGTCGCCGGCCAGCTGCTGCAGCGGGTGGGCTGGATCTACACCGGCGCCGGACCGCAGGCGCTGGTCGATTTCCTGCAGCAGCTCGGCCGGGTGCGGGCCAACAACATCCGCCTGGAGCGCGACGATGGCCAGACGCTGTTCGTGTCCGCCCCGCCGACCTACAAGCAGGGCCGAGACGCCCCCGACTGGTACACGGGGCTGGTCACCCCGCCGCTGCAGCGCCAGGTCATCGCGCTGCCCGGCGGCCGGCTGACCGTGGAGGCCGAGCCCTCGCGGGCCATCCTGGACGGCTGGGACGACTTCGTGCGGCTGGCCGGGGCCGGCGCCACCGCGCTGGTGCTGCTCAACATCGGCGTGTTCTGGCTGCTGGGCCGGGCGCTGCGGCCGCTGCCGACCATCGTCGCCGGGCTGAGCCGCCTCGAGCAGGGCGACTACGCGGCGCGGCTGCCCGCCCTGCCCGGCCGCGATGTCGGGGTGATCGGCCAGGCGGTCAACCAGCTCGCCGAGGCGATCGAGGCCGAGATCCAGGCGCGGCTGCGCGCCTACGAGGCCGAACGCACGCTCGAGGAAAGCCGCGAGTTCTCGCGCCGGCTCGAAGCGCACACCGAGGCCGAGCGCCGCGCCATCGCCCGCGAGCTGCACGACGAGTTCGCGCAGTCGGTCACCGCGATCCGCACGCTGGCGCGCACCATCCAGGCCCGCATGGGCGAGCGCGACACGGTCACCGCCCAGGCCGCCGGCATGATCGCCGAGGAGGCCGCGCGGCTGTACGAGGCGATGCACGGCCTGATCCCGCGGCTGGCGCCGCCCGCGCTCGACGATCTGGGCCTGGCCGATGCGCTGACCGAGCTGGTCGACGCCTCGCGCAGCCGCTTCGAGGACATCGGCATCGACCTGTCGCTCAGCGGCCTGGAGCAGAGCCGCTCGCTGCCGGCCGAGCCGGCGCGCGCGGCCTACCGCGTCGTGCAGGAGGCGCTGACCAACGCGCTGCGCCACAGCGGCGCCACGCGGGTCAGCGTGCGCGCCGAGGCCGACCCGCAGTCGCTGCAACTGACGATCGACGACAATGGCCGCGGCCTGCCCGAGGACTGGGCCCGGCGCGGCCACTACGGCCTGCGCGGCCTGCGCGAGCGGGTCGCCACGCTCGAGGGCCGGCTGACGCTGGGCGCCCGCCCGGAGGGTGGCGGCACCCGCATCGAGGCCTGGCTGCCGCTGGAGCGCGACTGGTCGAGCCGCCCGCCGGGCAGCCGCGCCGACACCGACGACGACACTGCTGCAGGACGGAAAGCACCGAGATGATCCGGGTGATGCTGGTCGACGACCACGCGCTGGTGCGCATGGGATTTCGCATGCTGCTGGCCGAGAGCGGCGACATCGAGGTCGTGGGCGAGGCCGACAGCGGCGAGCAGGCGCTCGCCCGCGCGGCCGAGCTGGCGCCCCAGGTCGTCGTGCTCGACATCTCGATGCCGGGCATGGGCGGGCTGGAGGCGCTGCGCCGGCTGCATGCGCGCGGCGGCCTGCGGCTGCTGATGCTCTCGGCCCATGACGACAGCGCCCATGCGCGCCGGGCGCTCGATGCCGGGGCGATGGGCTTCCTGTCCAAGCGCAGCGCGCCGGAGACGCTGCCCGAGGCGATCCGCGCGGTCGCGGCCGGGCGGCGCTGGCTGGATGCCGACATCGCGCGCCAGCTGGCGCTGGCCACGCTGGACGGCAGCGGCGCCCACCCGTCCGAGCGCCTGTCCTCGCGCGAGTTCGAGGTCTTCGTGCTGCTGGCGCGCGGCCGCTCGGTGCAGGACATCGCCACCGACCTGAAGCTGTCGGCCAGCACCGTGGGCACGCACCTCTACCACGTCAAGCAGAAGCTGGAGGCCGCCAACCAGGCCGAGCTGACGCTGCTGGCGCTGCGCTGGGGCCTGATCGAAGCCTGATCGAGGCCCCCGCTCCGCTCAGTGCGAGGCCGCCGAGGCGGCGCCGGACGCCGGCTCGTGCGCCTCGACGCCGTGCTTCTCGCCGCCCATGTCGATGTCGCCGCCCTGACTGAGCAGGTACATCGCGCCCCCGGCGAAGACGAGGAAGCCGAGAATGAGTTTCCACATGATCCGCTGCTCCTCGTGGCGTTCAGTCGCCGGCGTAGATGTCGACGTCCTTGGTCTCGCGCACGAACAGCAGGCCGATCACGAAGGTGACCGCCGCGATCGTGACCGGGTACCACAGGCCGTGATAGATGTTGCCGTTCTGCGCCACCATCGCGAAGGCGATCGTCGGCATCAGGCCGCCGAACCAGCCGTTGCCGATGTGATACGGCAGCGACATCGAGGTGTAGCGGATCCGGGTCGGGAACATCTCGACCAGCATCGCGGCGATCGGGCCGTAGACCATGGTCACGTACAGCACCAGCACCGACAGGATCAGCACGATCTTGACCTTGTCCATCTTGGCCGGATCGGCCTTCGGCGGATAGCCGGCCTCCTTCAGCGCGGCGGCGACGTCCTTCTTGAACTGCGCGATCGCCTTGCCGCTGGCCTCGTCGAACTTGTGGCCACCGGCGATCAGGGCCCCGCTCGGGGGCACGATCTCCCGGTCGCCGATGCGGATGACTGCGCCGGCGCCGGCCGGTGCCGCCTCGTTCGCGTAGCTGGCCGAGTTCTGCGCCAGCGCGCGCTTGGCGATGTCGCAGGGGTTGGTGAAGTCGACCTCGCGGGCCACCGGGCTGCCCTGGAAGGAGCAGGTCGCCGGGTCGGCCTTCACGACGATCGGCACGGTGGCCTGCGCCCGGGCCAGATCCGGGTTGGCCGCGGCGGTCAGCGCCTTGAACAGCGGAAAGTAGGTGACCACCGCCAGCAGCAGGCCGGCCAGGATGATCGGCTTGCGGCCGATCCTGTCCGACAGCGTGCCGAAGACGACGAAGAACGGCGTGCCGATGATCAGCGAGGCCGCCACCAGCATGTTGGCGGTGGAGCCGTCGACCTTCAGCACGCTGGTCAGGAAGAACAGGGCGTAGAACTGCCCCGAATACCACACCACCGCCTGACCGGCCACCAGCCCGAACAGCGCCAGCAGCACGACCTTCAGGTTCCGCCACTGCCCGAAGGACTCCGACAGCGGCGCCTTCGAGGTCTTGCCCTCCTCCTTCATCTTCTTGAAGGCGGGCGACTCGTTCATCGACAGGCGGATCCACACCGAAATGCCCAGCAGCAGGATCGAGACGATGAAGGGCACACGCCAGCCCCAGTCGGCGAAGGCCTCCTCGCCCACGATCGTGCGGGTGCTCAGGATCACCATCAGCGACAGGAACAGGCCCAGCGTCGCGGTGGTCT